>CAYTCK010000001.1:0-32048 GCA_964436445.1 uncultured Thermotogaceae bacterium
ACGCCTTCATGACAGAAGGAAGCTTACCCCACCCTCGCTCCCCCCCTCAACCGAGTGCTTACAATGGGAGGGAAGGAGGAGGGATGGGGATCGTGGAGGATTTCTGCGAGATGGTGCGTATCCCCTCGGAGTCGGGAAACGAGGCGGAGTTTTTGGGGTGGCTCCGGGAGAGGTTCCAAGAGAGGACAGGGGCGAACTGCCGCTTCGACAACTACGGGAACCTGATCTGTAAGCTCCCCGGAAAGCGAACGAGGGAGGCCGAGGCGATCCTCCTCTGCGCCCACGCCGACACGGTGAGGCCGGGGACCGGGGTCGAGCCGGTGGTGGAAGGGGATGTGATCCGCTCCCGGGGTGATACGATCCTGGGGGCCGACGACAAGGCCGGGATCGCCGCGATCCTCCACGGGATCCTGGGGGCTAGGCACCACCCGCCCCTGGAGGTCGTGATCACCCGGGAGGAGGAGGTGGGGCTCCTGGGGGCCAAGAACCTGGATGTCTCACTCCTTGAGTCGCGGATCGGGTTCGTGCTGGACGGGGAGGCCCTCGACGAGATCATCATCGGCGGTCCTTCCCACTTCCTCATCGACGTGGAGATCACCGGGCGCAGCGCCCACGCGGGGATGGAACCGGAGAAGGGGATCTCGGCTATCACCGCCGCGGCCCGGGCCATCGTCCGCCTGCCCCAAGGAAGGCTCGACCACGCGACCACGGCCAACGTGGGAACGATCCAGGGAGGGAGCGTGCGAAACGCCGTCCCGGAACGGGTCAGAATCCAGGCCGAATGTCGCAGCCTGGAGCACCCCAGGGCGGTGGAGGTGGCTGAGCTCTACCAGCGGATCTTCCGGGAGGAGGCGGAGGCCATGGGGGCAGCGGCTGAGGTCAAGGTGGAATTGGCATACCGCGCCTCCCGCGTGCCGGAGGACTCCCCGGCGGTGCGCCTGGCGGCCGCCGCCATCGCCTCCCTTGGGCTCGAGCCCAAACCCCGCCTCATCTGCGGCGGGACCGATGCCTCGATCCTCAACCAGAAGGGGATCACCGCCGTGGTCCTGGGGATGGGTGCCCGGGAGGCCCATACCGCCCGGGAACACATCCGTATCCGGGACCTGGAGGCGGCCGCCTCCCTGGTACGGGCCCTGCTGGAGAACGCAACTTCACTTTAGACTTAGTCCGGTTTAGCGTATCTTTCGGAGAAAATTGGAAGAAGGGGGCGAAAGTATATGGACACACGCAGGGTCCAGGTCACCGGGGGCGGGACATTCTTCGTGACCCTCCCCAAACGCTGGGCCGAGGGATGGGGGATCGGTCCCGGGAGCGCGGTGACGGTGGTGGAGAACTCCTCCGGGGCCCTCCTCGTGCTTCCCCCGGGCCTCGGGGAGAGGAACCGCTGCGAGCTCCTCCTTCCCCCGGCGGTGGACAGGGAGAGGCTGCGTCGGGACATCATCTCCCTCTATATCGCCGGTTACGACGCGATCGTCCTGCGCACCGAACACACCCTGGCGGAGCTCCGGCGAGCGATCCGTGAGGTGGCCCAGTCCCTCATCGGCCTGGAAGTCCTGGAGGAGACCCAGCACACGGTGGTCCTCGAATGCTTCCTCAAGGTGGAGGACTTCCCGGTGGAACGCACCTTGAGGCGGATCCAGGAGATCACCCTAGAGATGCTGGGGGATGCCATAGCCGCCTTCCTGAGGCGGGAAGGGGAGCTCGCCCACGACGTGGTGGAGCGGGACGACGACGTGGACCGGTTGGAGCTCGTAGTGGCCCGACAGCTCTCCCTGCTTTTGCGGGATCTCCTCCTGGAGGACGCCGTGGGGATCCCCAAGCTTCACTTCTTCCACCACCACGCCGTGGCGAAGCAGTTGGAGCGGATCGCGGACCACGCGGTGAAGATCTCCCAGGCTGCCCTGGCCCTCACCGCTCCGCCCAAGGAACCCATCGCCGCCCGGATCCAGGAGCTTTTCTCCACCACCCGGGAGGTGGTGGTGGAAGGTGTGGAAGCCTTTCTGGCCAGGGATTCGGCCCGGGCCAACGGGGTCCTGGAGCAGCGGGAACGGGGGGAGCGGCTCTTCGAGCTCGCCCGGATCTCGGCCATGGCCGACCAGCCCGAGGACGCCCACCCCATAAGTATCGTGATGGATTCACTCCTCAGGATCCGGGAGTACGGCTACAACGTGGCGGAGATCGCCCTGAACGTCTCCGTGCCCTTGGGACACCGGGACGGTGGGATCTAAAAGCTCACGTCGGCGTTGAGTTGGATATAGCCCGCTTGCCTCCAGCCCCCATCCAGGGAGAAGAGGTAACCGCCCCCCAGGGTGACTCCCCAACCGCCCCCCAGGGAACGGCTGAGGTCCAGGGCCACCGAGCCTTTGAGCTTCCCACCCCGCAGGGAGGCCTTGAGGGAGAGATCCGGCGCGCCCCAGAGCTCTGGGAAGCGGAGGCTCCCGTTGAGCTCCAATCCCTCCTTACGCCAGGAGAGGCTCATCCGGCCTTCCTTCCCCAGATCGAGGGACAGTCTCAAGTCCCCTCCCAGGGAGATACGTTCGCCGTAGCGCTCGTTGTAGAGGCGCTCCCAGGAGAGCCCCCCCTGGAGCTCGAGCTTCCCCCAGGGAAGGACCGGGGGACGGAGCCATAACTTGAGGGAGAGCCCCTGCCTCCAGGTTCCACTGGGGCGGTGCTGGCCCAGGAGGAAGGAAGGGCTTAAGCTCACCGAGAGATCTCCCCTCTTGAAGCGGATGTTGGCCCCGAGGCCGAGGTCCCACTCTCGGCCATCGTCCTTCCAAGTGGGCCGGAGAGAGGAAGCAAGCTGTATCCCTCCCCAGGAGAAGGACGGGAAGCTCAGGTCCAGGGAGATATCCCGAGAGCCGGAGGGCTGGGAGCCGGTGATTCTTATGTCCTCCTTCCAATTCAGCGTCCAGGACCTTCCTCCGGGTAACTTCCCCGTGCCTCGGAGCGAGGCGGAGATGTTCCCCCTCCCCAACCGGACCGGCAGGGAGAAGGGCTGGCCCAGGGAGAGTTCCACGCGCCAATTCTCGAAGGGAGAGAATTGGAGGTTACCCCGCAAAGATCCCTGGATCTCCCATCGCCCGCGCCAGGCCCCCTGGCCGTTCACCCCCAGGGAGAGGCGTCCCCCTTCCAGATCCCAGGTGCTTCCCAGGCTGTAGGGGAGGAGGAACTGGGCCCCTTCCTTGAGGAGCCGGTAACCGGGTGTCAGGGAGAGCTCGAGGGTGGGCCCGGGGGACCAGCGTAGGGAAAGCCTCCCCCGGAGCTCCTCCTCGGGAGAGGTGAAGAGTTTCCGCACCCAAAAGTTCCCCCCGAGCTCACCTTGTATGCCCTCCCCCTGCCGGAAGGAAAGACCCATGCCGATCCCATGCACATCCGCTTTCCCGAACATCCCGATCCCTTGGAAACCGGGCCAGACGGTGTCGAGGTCGAGATAAACCTCCCCGAAGGGAAGTGCCCGGGAAAGGTGCACCTTGGCGCTTACACCCCGCGCCGTGTGGCCCGTCGGCGGGATGTCACTGTAACAGGAAGTATCCTCGCCGGGGATATGGGTGGTCTCCTGGGGGAACTCCTCGATCTCCCCAGCGGGAGAGACCCGCCACAGTGAAAGGCGGTAGTCGACATCGGCCTCGCTTCCGGCCCAGAGGGAACCTCCGGCGGTCCCCAGGGCGGTGATCATCCCCTCGAGGAGGGCTTCCCCCTCCCCGGCGCGGAAGAGTCCCTCCGCCGTCCCGTAGAGGATTTCCCCTTTCCACAAGGCCAAGGAATGGACGTCGGTTCCGTAGCCAATCCATCCCAGGCCCCTTCCCCCGACGGGGTCCAAAAGCCGTACCCCCTCCGGCGTCGCTATGTACAGGACTCCCGAGGAGGGATCGAAGAGGAGGTCCCGCACCGGCCAAGGGAAGCCGACCACGGGATCCCAGTCCTCTCCCTGGAGGCGGAAGAGGCCCTGGTCCGTTCCCAAGTAAACCGCCCCGTTGATCCAGGCCAAGGAGGTGGGCTCGATCCCTTCCGGCAGGGAAACCACCCTCCATTCCTTGGGCTCGAGGAGCCTCCCCGGGGGCACAAACGCCAGGTTCGCTTCCGTGGCCAAAAGCACCGTGTCCCCCCCGACCGCCAGGACGAGGACACCTTGGCCGGGAAGACCCTCCTCTCCCCGCTCCCCTTTGCGCAGGGTGCGGTAACTGGAAACCCAATCGAAGGGGGAGGCGAGGGAAAGATCCACCACCGTGAGTCCCCCGTTCGTCCCACAGAGGAGCACCTGTTCATCCGGGAGGTAGAGCAGGGCGTTGACCTTGCGGCCACCGAGCTCCCGGGTGTAGGAGGCGAAGGCACCGCCGTGATACACGGTGATCCCGTTCCTGTGGCCGAAGACCACGTACACCCCATCGGGCGCCTCCACAGGGGCGATGGTCTCGATCCGGTTCCGGGCCGGGATCCGTCGGTTGTCGCCCGGGGGATAGACGTTCTCCGAGGCCCCCAAGACCACCCGATAATCCCACTCCCCTTCCTTACCCGATAGCTCCAGGCCACCCACGGTATGGGTGTTGGGCATCACCGCTGTGGTGGGAGAGGGACGGCCCTCATCGGCCGCCTGCAGGAGCCGCAGCCTGGCCCCGGAGGGGAGGATCAGGCTGAGGCCCAGGATATCCCGCTGGTAGGGGGCCGCGCCCCCCAGTTCACCCCTGGCCCGCTCGAACTCCACCCGCAGGGTCTCCTGCTCCGAGAGTCCCTTGAACAGAGTGAGGATCCCCGGGACCTGGTAATCGATGCTGTAATCCACACCCCGGGTGAGGCGTTTCCCGTTGCGGTAAACCCTCTCCGATCCCGGGACCACTGCGGCCCCCAGGGTGAAGACCCGTGTCCCCCGGGGGGTGGCGAAGGAAACCTTCAGGGCAGCGTCGTCCCGGAAGAAATCATCGGGGAAGTCCAAGCGCAGGATGCCCTGATCGGGGAAGAGGTGGTAGGAAAAGCCCTGGGGGAGGCCATGGAAATCGGTCTCCCCGGGTCCCCGGACGAGAAGCGAGAGGCTCTCCGGCACCACCTCCTTGGCGAGGAGGAGGTAGCGGTCCTTCCCGGCGGCGGAGAGGGGGTAATCATCTTCGTCCACCCGCATCGAAGCCAGTCCCAAAAGCTCGCCCAAGAAGCGCTCCTCTAATTCCGAGCCCTCGGCGAAGGGGTAGCGTTTCGCCTCCTCTCCGCTCAGGTGGTGCTCCCCGTTGTAAGCCTCGATGGCGTCCCGAATGGCCTGCCGCAGGATACCTTTGGGATCCGCCTTCAAAAGGAGTACATCCCCCCCGTCATCGAGCACCAGGAAACCCTGACCCTCCTTCAGCTCCTCGGCGAAGCCCTCTGGGAACTCCTCCCGCAGATACCCGAGCCCATAGTCATCCAGAATAGAAAAGAAGGCATCCATCGGCCCCAGGACGAAACTCACCGCGCTGAACCCCGGGATATAGGGTTCCCGGAGCTTCCAGAAGAGAAGACCGTGGAGGCTCGTGGCGTAGGAAGCGGGCCTCCAAGGAGCTTGGGGATCGTTCAAGAAGAAGGAGCGCTCCTTGAGCTCGGTGGTCCCTTTGAAGACCTTGACATCCGGGATCCCCTGCGCTCGGGAGGCAAGCCCCTCAACGGTGAAACCATCGCCCAGGTAGGAAAGCCTCACCCCCATCAGGGAGCGGGAACGCGCCAACCCTCCCCCCTCCAGGGAGAACTTCCCCAGGACCCCCTTCCACCGTTCCCCGTCCAGGGTGACCTTGAAATCTTGGAACACCGGGCCGAGCTTGCTGTCGAAGTTCCCGCTCACGGTGACGATCCGATAGACCGTGCCCTCCACCTTGGCGGTGAGATGCTGGTCCAGAAGGGGTTGGCCCGGAGTGATCCCCTCCTGCCGTAAAAGCTCGGGGTTTCCGAAGCCGAGTCTCACCGTCCAGGTCTGGTGACCCTGGATATCCAGGGTGAAGGAAGGGGTCTGCTGGGCAAGGAGAGTTGCCCCCAAGACTACGAACCCTAGAAAGAAAAACAAAAACCTCATTTCCCAGTATCCCAGCGGTAGTCCATACTGGCGCCGAACGTGATCGGGAGTCCTGGGGTCACGCTCGAGAAAAGGCCCAGGGAGAAGCCCCGGGCCGAAAGCAGGGCCCCTCCATGGAAGCTACCCTCTCCGTAGCCCATCCAGAGGTGAATATCCCCGAGGGAGGCGATGACCCCACCGCCCAATTCCAACGCCCGCCCCTCCCCGAAGGAGGCACCGAGGAAGAGAGAACTCCTCGGGGAAGGGAGGCGCATCCAGAGGTCCAGTGTGATCCCCCGAGGCCAGCTCTCGGCATGCCCCCCGTAGCTTATGGGCTCGGAGATCGGGTTCTCCGCCACCACCCCCAAGGCCCAATCCGGCGACCGAACGACGATCCCGGGATCCAGGGTCCAGCCGTAGGCCATCCCCCCTTGCCCTGGGACGAAAAGACCCTTCCAGCGGATCCCGAGGGAGATCTTTCCCATCCCGAGGCCCGCGGCCAGGACCACCCCGTAGGCCTGATAGCGGAAGCCGGGAGAGATCTCCCCGCTGTCGAGGTTCAAGGCATAAAGGCCAAGCCCCCTGCCGCTTATCCCGGAGACGAGACACCCCAAGGCCCCGAAGGGACGTCGGTAGCCCAGGGAGAGGGCGAAACCCCGCTCCATCCCCAAGGAGGCAGGGTTGTAAAAGCCCGCCTCGGGCTGCAACCCCAGTCCCAGGGCAACTCCCCCCGTCCCCGGGGGTAGCGGGCCGATCCCCAACCCGAAGAGGGCCCCCACGCCCCGGTAACTCCCTCCCATGACGACCATCGGCATCAAAAGGAGGAGGAAAACAGGCGAAAACCTCATCGTTGGATCACCAACCTCAAGGGACCGTAACTCCCCCTATCGGTGATGAGGACCACGAGATACAGCCCGTTCGCCAGTGGATATCCTTGGGAATCGGTGAGGTCCCAACGGAAGAACCGTCCCTCCAGGGGGAGAGCTGAACTATAGAGAAGGTGCCCCAGGATGTCGTAGACCCGGAGTTCAGCGTAGCCGCAGTCACGGGGCAGGGAGTAGCGGAAGGTCGCCATATCCACCGCGGGGTTGGCCAGGACCTCCAGGAAGGGCTCCCCCCCTGGGGGCGTGGGACCGAGCTCGTCCATGGCCCCAGGGACGTAGAGCTTCCCGTAGCCCCAGGAATCGTCCGGCAGGAGCCCTCCGGTGTAGAGGTCCTCCTGGGCACCTGCCTCCAGGGCCGCCAAAAGCTCGTCCCAAGTAAGGTCCGGATCCCAGGAAAGGAGCAGGGCGCAGGCCCCGGCCACATGGGGAGCGGCCATGCTGGTCCCGGCCATGAAGGCGTGCTTCCCATCAGGGGCAAGATACATGGGATCGGGCCTGTAATCCCGGGAGCGAGCCGAGAGGATCCAAGCCCCGGGAGCACAGAGATCGGGCTTTACCCTCCCGTCCCGGGTGGGACCTCGGGAGGAGAAGGGGGCGAGATCCCAAAGGGTGCCCCCCCAGGTCTCCTGGCCGGCCTGGGACGTCCAGCGGTTGCGGGTGACGTAGGCCCCGACGGTGATCACCCGTCGAGCGTTCCCCGGCTCGGCGATGGTGTAGGAGCTATCGCCCTCCAGGAAACGTCCGTACTCGGTGCTCTCGATCCAGCCGTCTAGCCTCCCACCGTCCGTGGCAGGGGTGAAGGTGAGCTGGATCGAGGAGTAGGCAGGAAGGTTTTGCCAACTGAGCTGGATCTCGCGGGCCCCGTTCAGGGGTGACGGCCCGTAACGGGCGTTGTCCACCGAGATGACTCCCCCGGCAGAGGTGAGGGTCCCCTCCTGGCCCGGTGCGATCTCCAAACGCTTCCCATCCGGTCCTATCACCTCCAGGGAGAAGGAGGCCTCGCTCCAAAACTGAGCCATGCCGCTCGGCTTCACGACCTCTATATGCCAGACCACCGGAGAGCTGACCTCAGCCCCCACGTGGATCCTGTCGTTGGCCTCGTTTCCGGCGGCCACTACCACCACCTCCCCGGGCCCAGCGATGGACTCATCCACCCCCTGCTCGAAGAGGGAGGTACCGTCGTGGGGCCCGGCGTGGCCCCCCAGGGAGAGGTTCACCACTGCCGGCATCCCCAGGGCTTCAGCCACCGTGAAGACGAAACGGATCCCATCGATGACACCCGATGTGTTGAAATTGGTTTTCACGACCACCAGGGACGCTTCCGGAGCCACCCCGGAGAGACCGGGCTCGCCCCCGGCCGCGATCCCGGTCACATGGGTCCCATGGCCCTCGGTATCATTGGTGGGAGGCGAATCGGTGAGGAGGAAGAAGCTGAGCTCGTCCTGGGAGAAGACCCGCCCGTAGCCCAACCCCCACTCGGCGTGGCTCCCGCCGAGGGTTTGATCCCACAGCCAAAGGACCCTGGTCCCCTCGGGGTAGCCGTCCCCATCCCGATCCACGCGGAACGCTGGGTGGGTGATGTCCAGGCCGGTATCCACCACCCCGACGATCACCCCCTGTCCCCGATCCCCGAAGGGACCGTCCCAGACCTGAGGCGCGCCGATCTCGGGGACGGAGATATCCAACGAGGGTCTCAAAGGACGGGAGGCCTCCACGTAGACCACCCGCGGATCGTCGGCGAGCTCCCAGAGCCCCCTCAGCTCGGCGATCCCGGTGACGATACGCCCCTCCACGCTGTGGGGACGGAAATGGGGGAGCTCCCAAGCGTCCCCAGCCTCCCGAACCTTCACCATAACGGGCACCCAAAGGGCTCCCCTTTCGAGCCTCAATCCCAAAAGGTGTGGGTAACCGGTCCGCAACGTGCCCGAGGGACCGAGTTCCCCATACGTCCTGGTCAGGAAACGCAATACAGGATCGAGCCTCTCCGGCCCGGAAAGGGAGGGAAAGGCAAGGAGCGAAACGACGATCGTCGCGAGAAGATACCTAAGCCACATCGGAGGGCATTTTACCCCCTGGTTGTCCCGTGACCACAGCCGGGGGCTTTAAGGCTCACGTTCCGGACGGCTTCCGCACTTCCGGAGAGACGAGATAGCGGTTCACGAGTTCGACGTACTCGCGGATGCACTCCGCGGGATCACACCCTCCCGTGGCCCATTTCAGGGAGAGGCGCATGACGGCGAGCTCAGCTTCGGTTCCCGAGATCTCCCGCGCCACTCTCCGCAGGGGCTCCAGCCTCCGTCTTATCGCCTCCAGGACCTCCGGTGAGGGGGGCTTCCACGCTCCCCGAAGGATGCCCTCGGCCCAATCCAGGCCCCGGGTGTTCACTGTGGCTTGCAGCGCCCTGGCGGATAGCCTCTCTCGCTCCAGCGGCGAGAGAAGGGGCCAGAGGAAGGAAGCTCGCAGCCATACGTTCCTCACGTACAGCTCGTACAGCCTCTCGCCGCTAGGGGTCGGACCGAGCTCGCCCTCATGGCGGCGCCAATCGGTGACGAAGTCCTCCCAAGGCTCACCGTGGATCGCGCGGAAAGCCTCGGAGAAACCATCACCCACCGGGAGGCCGAGTTCGCGCTCCAGTTCCGGTGAAATAAGGGCCATGATCTCCCCCGGTGAAAGTCTCCGTGCCAGGTAACCCACGATGGATGCCCCCACCTCATACCTCAGGCCATAGGGGATGTGCCCGAGCTCCCCGCCCACCGAGAGCCAATACGCCACGGGTTTACGCACCGAGAACTCGAATGCCTGCGGATTTACATACACCAGTTTGTACTCCGCCCATCTGGCCATCCCCTCGACGAGGAGCGAGGCCAGCTTCCCATTGGGGAACCACTGGTCCAACGGCACGGAGTGCACGGCGAACTGGACAAGATGTGTGAACTCGTGGGCAAGGACCGCGGGACAACCGCCTCCCTGGCAAAGGCACACGACGATGCCCATCAGGGGATTCATGTTGTTCGCCCTCAATGCCTCTCCGATCTCCTCCTCCATACGTCGCCGGGGGTAACCCTCCAACCGGATTCCGCCTGCTGTGGCAAGGCCCATAGCCCCGTAAGCGGCGGTATCGTCCCAAAACCTCTCGGGGTCGGAGTACAGGAAGACCGCGGCATCCTTGGCCTTCAGAGTGGAGAGACCGTATTCCTCCCGAAGCTCCCCCACTACCCCTGGGGCGACGATCTCGGTCTCCGGCTCGGTTTGGATCTCAAAGGGGAAGGGAAGCCAGTAATCCATCACCTCGGTGAAGACTTCTTCCGCCAACGGTGCTACGGAAGACACCATATCCTTGTCCTGGGAGAAAACGGCCAAGTGGTCCGTCTCCACCAGCGCCCAGGTGGAGCCAAGCCCCACCGTCGAAAGGAGGAAAACCATCGAAAGCACCACGAGGCCACGCTCCACGATGCACCTCCTACGCTCCGCTCTAGCCTCCCCCAAGAGGAACGATTGCTTACAAGGGAGATTTTAGGTTAAAGGGGTAAGGGTGAGCGTGGATGGGAGAACTCACACTGGTGGTCATGGCGGCCGGGGTGGGAAGCCGTTACGGCGGTCCCAAACAGCTCGAGCCCATCGGCCCCAACGGCGAGACGTTCAGCGATTATTCGGTCTACGACGCCCTGCAGGCCGGCTTCGGGCACGTGATCTTCATCCTCAACCGAGAGGTGGAGACGGCTTTCCGCTCCCAGGTGGGAAGGAGGATCGAAAATCACTGTCGGGTGGATTACGTGATCCAGCGCCTGGACGACCTTCCCCCGGGGTTCCCTGTCCCCTCAGGAAGAGCGAAGCCCTGGGGCACCGCTCACGCCGTCCTCTCCTGCAAAGGCCTCGTTGACGCACCGTTCGCCGTGATAAACGCCGACGACTTCTACGGGCGCGGGGCCTTCGTGGAGCTGGCGGCCTTCCTCCGAAACGTCGGATCCGGGAGTGGGATCCTCGAGATAGGCCTGGTGGGCTACCGGCTGGAGAACACCCTGAGCCCCCACGGGCCGGTGACCCGGGGCGTATGCCAGGTGGATGGGGACGGGTATCTGGTGCGGATCGAGGAACGGAGGGGGATCCAGCGTCGCGGGAGGAAGATCGTCTTCCCCAGAGAAGACGACGCCTGGGAAGAGGTCCCCGAAGGGACCATCGTTTCCATGAACATGTGGGGCTTCCCCGTGGAGATCTTCCCCGAGCTTTCTTCCCGCTTCCCACGTTTCCTCCGGGAACACGCCCGGGACATCGAGACGGCGGAGTACCTCCTTCCTGAAGTGGTCGGGGAATTGGTGGCGGAGGGACGGGCGAGGGTGAGGGTCATCCCCACGGACGAGCGCTGGTTCGGTGTCACCTACCGGGAGGATCTCGCCGATGCTCGGGCCGCCATAGCCGAGCTCGTCTCCCAGGGTGTATACCCCGAGAAACTTTGGGGATAGCCAGCCCCGCCCATGGAAGCGGCGGAGATCCTTCGGGAGAGGTTCGGTACCGGCCCGGATCCGGTGGTGGCCCGGGCCCCGGGACGGGTGAACCTGATCGGGGAACACACCGATTACAACGAGGGGTTCGTCCTCCCCTTCGCCGTTGATCGTTACACCGAGGTAGCCCTCAGGCAACGGCGGGACAGGAAAGTGCTGGTCTACACCTCCGCCTTCGACCGATCTTTCTCCTGCGAGCTCCCCTTGCGGAAGCCGAGCCCACGAGGGGAGTGGAGCGATTACCTTTTGGGGATCCTGTTAGAGCTTTCCAAGCGTGGAGAGCTCCCCCATGGGTTCGAGGCCACCATCACGGGAAACGTCCCCCTCGGGGTTGGCCTTTCCAGCTCCGCGTCCCTAGAAGTGGCGCTGGCCGTGGGCCTTTCCCGCCTCTACGGGCTTGAGCTTGGGGGTCTGGAGCTCGTGGAACTGTGCCAGCGGGCCGAGAGGGATTTCGTGGGAATGCCCTGTGGGATCATGGATCAGTACGCCTCGTACTTCGGGGAGCCTGGGAAGGCCCTGTTCCTCGACACCCGCGCCCTGAAACACGAACCCGTCCCCCTGGAGCTGCCGGGGGTACGTTTTCTCATCGTCGATAGCGGGGTGCGCAGGGCCTTGGCGGACTCCGGGTACGCCCAGAGGCGACGGGAATGCGCCGAGGCAACCCGATGGCTGGCCCTCCGTTTCCCCGAAAAGCTGATACGGTCCCTCCGGGATGCGGAACGGGAGATGCTCGAGGAAGTCCAAGGAGAGATGCCGGATATCCTCTGGAAGAGGGCAGCACACGTGGTGGAGGAGAACGCCCGTGTCCTGGAGACGGTGCGGGCCCTGAGGGACGGGGACATCCGCAGGGTGGGGGAGCTCCTCACCGCTTCCCATGCCTCGCTCCGAGATCTCTTCCAGGTGACCACCCCGGAGCTTGATTTCCTGGTGCAATGGGCTTTGGAACACGGGGCTTTCGGGGCGCGGCTTGTAGGCGGCGGTTTCGGGGGTGTTACCCTACACCTCGTTCCTGAGGAAGACGCAACTGATTACGTCCGGAACATCCGGGATGCTTACCGGCGGAGATGGGCACGCGAGGCCCAAGCTATCTGGGTACGACCCGGCCCCGGGGCCCGGCACCTCGATTGCTGAAGACCCCGTCCCCTCAGTCCCCGGAGGCGAAGAGATCACCGCGGAGTGCGTGTCGGAGGGTGTTGAGGAAGGTTACCGCCCACAGCGCGAAGAGGAGGAGGTAGAGGCCGAAGCCGATGTGGTCCACCAGGGGAAGGGAGAACCGTTGGGCGACCATGTGGGTGGCGGCCACATAGGCCCCCAAAGGGAAGGTGAAGGCCCACCAGGACATGGCATACGGGAGCCGCAAGCGCCGGATGTAATGCAGGGTGATCAAGATCGCCATCACCACCCACCAGATGCCGAAACCCCAGAAGAGAAAACCGAAGACGAAGAACGGCTCCTGTTGGGCGATGAAACAACAGTGGGTGACCAACTTCAGCAGGGCCACGGTGCCGGCCCCGATGGGGCCCAGGTTTATCCAGACGGTGGGTGCTAGGATATTGGGGAGAGGCCTGTGGAGGATGAAACGGTACATGCAAACGGAAAGAAGCGCCAGATACAGGAAAAACCCTGCTCCCCAGCCGAAGTAGTTGGCGAAGACCACCCAGTCGTTGGCCACCCCAGGGAAACGGCCGATGAGCTCGCTCCCGGATACCGGGATCACGATCAGACCCACCGGAGGTATGAACCAGGCGGGGTTTATGTGGTCCAGGGTGACGTGCTCACCGGTGAAGACGATATAGGGAATCAGAAAGGCGAAGATGATGGTGATAGCGGTGCCAATCGCCCAGAACCATATCCCCACTGTGTGAGCCTTGGCCAACGTCATGAAGTCCGCGGAGAGAACCAACATCCCCACCGGCAGGGTAGGGTAGAAGTTGGCGATGACCGGATGGTTTAGATCGCGTAGGGCCTCCCGGGGATAGAGGATCCAGCGCAGCACCCAGGGTATGAGGAGGACGCCGAAGAGAGCGACGTTGAACCAGAAGAGGGCCCTGCCGAGGTGGCTGAGGAAGGGAAGGTACCCGGAGTAGAAGCAGCTCGTTAAGGCCAGGATCCCGGTTCCCATCACCGCGGCGAACCAGGAAGGAGCGAAGTTCTTTATCGGGTTTATCTTGGGCCCTGGGTCCCTCATATTCCCCCTCCCTTGGAACGGGATCTCGTGCAGGAGAGATCCTCGAGGCAGCGCAGGAGGACGGGGATATCCGGGTGGGCGAGTCGCCAGATGGTCCGGACCCCCTCCCGGCGGGATTCCACCAGCCCGGCCCGGGCGAGGACAGCCAAATGCCGTGATACCACCGAGGGATCCAGACCTAGGAGCGGCACGAGCTCGCAGCCGCAGCGCTCCCCGGACTCGAGGATCCGCAGGATCCTCACCCGTACTGGGCTCGCTAAGGCTTTTGCCGTTCGGGATATCTCCTCTTCTCCCACGGACATTCTTGCTAAATTGTGCAATAATGCAATTAGCTTGTCAAGCCGAAAGGGAGTAAAGTCGAAAGGTCCCTAGAGGTACCCTTCCTGGCGCAGGGAGATCCAGCCCCCCTTGGCCACGATCAGGTGGTCCCGAAGCTCGATTCCCAGGATCCGGCCGGCTTCGGCGAGCTGCTTGGTGACCTCGAGATCCTCCGCGCTCGGCTCCGGACATCCCGACGGATGGTTGTGGGCCACGATCACTGCTGCGGCCCGGTCGGCGATGGCGTCGGCGAACACCTCCCGAGGGTGGATCTGGGTAGAGTCCAAAAGCCCCACCGTCACCACCCGGGTCTGGATCACCTCCCCGGCACCGTTCAGGGTGAGACACAGGAAGTACTCCTGTTTTTTATCGGCGATGTGCTGCACGTAGGGGAGTACGTCCTTTGGTTCGCGGATCACAGGGCGCGCCCTCTGAGAAAAGCGGCGGGCGAGCTCGAAGGCAGCGGCGATCCGACAGGCCTTGGCCACACCGACTCCGGCGAGCCCACACAGGTCATCCACTGACCAGCGTGGCAGATCCGGGCCCGCCCGCTCCAGGATCACCCTGGCGAGGTCCAAGGCGCTTTTCCCTTCTACACCGCTTCCCAGGAGGATCGCCAGAAGCTCCGCGTCGGAGAGCGCCTGCGGTCCTCGCTCCAGGAGCTTCTCCCTGGGTCGCTGGAAGTCCGGCAGATCTTTTATCTTCTGCACCACTACCCTTTCTCACATGATAACACTACTCATGATCCTCGGCTTCTGTGGGAACCGCTTGGGCTACGGCTGACCCATGGCTACCGTCGGGGACCAAAGGATAGGAGAACCCAACCGAACGCCCATAGCCAAAACACACGGGTTTTGAAACTGCTTCTAGAACAGATGTTCGCCCAGCGGCACCCTGTGCCATACCCTGTGCCACAAAATGTGACACAGAGACCTTGACGCGACCTGTCCCTACTTGGTCCAAGTCAGAGGTGTAGTCCTTCGTGGTCGTGAGTTTTTCCCTTCGCCTCTTTAGAGCTGGAGGGCCAGCGGCCCTGGAACCAGAGCACCGCTCGCCGGAGGGCCTCCCGGGCCGGGGTCTGAGGAAATCCCAGTTCCTCCACCGCCTTTTTCGGGGTGAAGAACATGCGATGCCGGGACATCCGCACCGTCTCCGGGGTCATCCGGGGAACACTGCCGGTCAACAGGCAGAAAGCGACGTTGAGATAGGAGAGTACAAGGATCGGATAATAGGGAAGCCTCACCCTTGGGGCAGGCAGACCGGTGATCTCCGCCAGGACCCCCAGGAGTTCCCTCATGGTGAGGTTCTCCCCTCCTAGGATGTACTTCTCCCCAATCCGTCCCCTCTCAGCAGCGAGAAGGTGCCCCAACGCCACATCCTCCACCGCCACCACGTTCACACCGGTGTCCACGTAGGCAGGCATCCTCCGCTTCAGGAAATCGGCTATCACCCTGCCGGTGGGAGTGGGCTTGATATCGTAGGGGCCCACCGGGAAGGTGGGGTTCACGATCACGACTGGAAGGCCCCGCTTGGCGTATTCCAGGGCCACCTCCTGGGCCAGGTATTTGCTCTTTTTGTAATCGCCGATGATCTTCCGGGGATCGACAGGAGTCTCCTCGTCGGCCGGGAGGCCATCATCCCGGAGGCCCAGGGCGGCCACCGAACTCGTGTACACCACCCGCTCCACCTTGAGTTCCCAGGCCGCCCGGAGGACGTTGCGGGTCCCATCCACGTTCACCTCGTAGATCAGTCTCCGCGGGCGCACCCAGAAGGAGTACAGGGCCGCCGCATGGAAAACGAGCTCGCACCCCCGCATCCCCCGCTTGACCGAGGGGAGATCCCGTACATCACCCCGGACGAGCTCCACCGGGAGGCCCTCCAGGTTCCGGAGGTCAGCATGGGGACGCACCAAGACCCGCACGCCGATTCCCCGCTCTAGCAGGGCCCGGACCACGTTCGCGCCGATGAACCCCGTCCCTCCGGTAACGAAGGCCTTCATCGCTTCAGTGCCTCCCGGAGCCTGGCGACGATCTCCTCTGAAGGCAGGAACTCCTCGCTCCCGGTCTCCAGGTCCCGGAGCTTTCCGCCTCCCCGGGAGAGCTCTTCCTCCCCGAGGAACAAGGCGAAACGGGCCCCGGAACGCGCCGCCACCTGGATCCTCTTGCGCAGGGATCGGCCGGTGTAATCCATGTCAGCCGGGATCCCGGCCCGGCGCAGGCGGGAGAGGAGCCTCACGGCCTCCGGTTTCTCCTCTTCCCCCACCGGCAGGAGGTAGACGAAGGGGCCTTGGAAGAGGCGCTGACCGCTTGCCTCGGGAAGACCGCGCTCTTGGAGCAGGAGGACGAGCCGCTCCATTCCCCCGGCGAACCCCACCCCCGGGGCCTCCGGTCCCCCGAGGAGGGACACCAGGTCATCGTAGCGACCGCCGCCCAGGAGGGCGTCCTGGGCCCCTAGGTCCCGGGAGGCGAGCTCGAAAACGGTGCGGGTGTAGTAGTCCAGACCCCGGACCAGGGTGTGGTCCATCTCATGGGCGAGCCCCAGGGCATCGAGGTAAGCGAGGACCTTCTGGAAATGTTCCCTACAGGCATCGCAGAGATGATCGATGCTCTTCGGGGCCCCGGCGGCTATCTCCCGACAGGTCGGTACCTTGCAGTCCAGGATCCGGAGCGGGTTCTCTTCCAAACGCCGCTTGCAGTCGGGGCAGAGTACCTCACGATAGGGGAGGAAATAGGCCCGCAATGCTTCCCGGTAGCGGGGCCGGTCCTGGGAGCAGCCGATGGAGTTCAACCGCAGGAAGAGCCCTTCCCGGGGGAGACCAACCCGCTCCATGAGGTACCAAGCGAGGTCTATCACCTCGGCGTCCAGGGCCGGATCGAGGGATCCCAGGGCCTCTACCCCGTATTGATGGAACTGGCGGGTCCGGCCCTTCTGTGGTTTCTCGTAGCGGAACATGGGCCCCAGGTAGTAGAGCTTCGTCACCCCACCCTTGGCGTAGAGGCCGTGTTGGATGTAGGCCCGTACCACCGAGGCCGTGGCCTCGGGGCGCAGGGCGAGCATCTGACCCTTTTTATCCGGGAACACGTACATCTCCTTGTGGACGACGTCGCTCGTCTCCCCCACACCCCGGGCGAAGAGCTCGGCCCGCTCCACGATGGGGGTACGGATCTCCCTGTACCCCCAGATCCCGAAGACCTCCCGGATGAGAGCCTCCAGCCGCTGCCAGAGGACGACCTCCTCCGGGAGGATATCCCGCATTCCCCGGACGCCCTCGATCCTCATCCCCCCAGCTCCTGCTCCAGGCGGATGAGCTCCACCAGGGCCTCGGCAGCCTGGGCCCCCTTGTTGCCCAGCTTGCCCCCGGCCCGCTCCAGGGCCTGCTCCTGGGTGTCCGCGGTGATCACGCCGAAGGTCACCGGCACCGGAAGCTCCAGGGAGAGCCGGGCGATGCCCTTCGCCACCTCGGCGGCAACGTAATCGAAATGGGGGGTTGCCCCCCGGATCACCGCCGCCAGCGCCACCACCCCATCTACCTGACCGGAACGAGCCATGGACTTCACCGCCCTGGGCACCTCAAAAGCCCCAGGGACCCAAGCTACCAGGATCCCTTCCTCCCCTACCCCCAGCCGGCGCAGCCGGTCCAGGGCCCCTTCCAGGAGCTCGCGGGTGAAGGCGTGGTTGAAGCGGGAGACCACGATCCCTATCCGCAACCCCTTTCCATCCAGTCTCCCTTCGTAGACCCGCACCATATCCCTCCTCGAAGGGATTAAACCCAAACATCGTCCCCGCTTCCACCGGTAAACGTTTGCTTGCCAAGGGAACGGGGATATCCTCAATAGGAGATGTTCAGCGAAAGGGCGTTCCGTGCAGCTAAAGGCGAGGGACCGGCGGACCTGCTCTTCAGGGATGCCCGGATTCTGGACGTCTTCACGGGGAGGTTCTTCCGGGGGGACCTCGCAGTGACCGACGGGATCATCTCCGGGTTTGGGGCTCAAGAGGCCCTGGAGGTGGTGGACCTAGGGGGAGCCCATATCGTCCCGGGGTTCATAGATGCGCATGTGCACATCGAATCATCGCAGCTTTCGCCCGAGGAGTTCGCCCGGGCAGTGGTTCCCCATGGGACTACCTGCGTCATCGCCGATCCACATGAGATAGCCAACGTCCTCGGCCTCGAAGGAATCCGCTACATGATCCGGGCCACGGAGGATCTTCCCCTCAAAGTCTTCTTTATGGTCCCCTCCTGTGTTCCCTCCTCACCCCTGGAGACCGCGGGAGCGGAGCTTGGGCCCCTGGAGGTGGCGGAGGCCCTTGGCTGGGAGCGGGTGTTGGGCCTCGGAGAGATGATGAACTTCCCCGGTGTCCTGGCCGGCGACCCCGGGGTCAGGGGGAAGCTTGCGGCGGCGAACGGAAGGCGCATCGATGGGCACGCCCCGGGGATCCGCGGGGGGGACCTCTGGGCCTACGTCCTCTCCGGTCCGAGGAGCGATCACGAGTGCACTGAATTGGAGGAGGCGGAGGAGAAGCTCCGAGCCGGGATGCATATCCTCATCCGGGAAGGAACCACCGCCCGTAACCTCGAGGCTCTCCTCCCCTTGCTCAGTGAGGGAAGTGCCCCTTTCGTCCATTTCTGTACCGACGACCGTCATCCCCACACCCTCCTTTCGGAGGGACATATGGACGATGTGCTGCGCAAGGCCATCGCCGGAGGTGTGCCGCCGGAGGTGGCCATTCCCGCGGCTACGATTCACGCGGCCAGGGCCTTCGGGATCCCGGATACCGGTGCCCTGGCGCCGGGGTACCGAGCCGATCTTTTGATCCTGGGGGACCTCCGGAGGGTGAAGGTTGAACGGGTTTACATCGGGGGGAGGCTCGTCGCCGCTGGAGGCGAAGCCCTCTTCGGCCACCGGGGGAAAATCCCGGAGGGAGTGCGGGGTACGGTTCGGGTGCCGCTGGGAAAGCTCTCCTTCCGCATCCCTGCCGCGGGGAAAAGGGCCCGCGTGATAGGTGTCGTTCCCGGCCAGGTGGTCACCCGCGCTCTGGTCCTGGAGCCCAAGGTGATAGGAGACCAGGTGGTGGCCGACCCGGAAAGGGATCTCCTGAAACTCGCCGTTGTGGAGCGGCACCGGGGGAGCGGGAACGTGGGACTGGGATTGGTCCAGGGCTTCGGGCTGCATGAGGGGGCCCTGGCCTCCACGGTGGCTCACGATTCCCACAACATCGTAGTGGTGGGGGTCTCCGACGATGATATGCTGCGGGCTGTGGAGGAGCTTGTGAGGCTCGGCGGGGGCCAGGTGGTGGTCGCCCAAGGGGAGATCCTCGCTTCCCTGCCCCTCCCTATCGCCGGCCTGATGTCCGACAGGCCCTTGGAGGAAGTGGCCGCCAGGGCCGAAGAGCTTTCCCGGGCAGCGGCGGAGCTTGGCTGTGGGCTCCCGGATCCCTTCATGAGTCTCTCCTTCCTGGCCCTTCCGGTGATCCCGGAGCTCAAGCTCACCGACCGCGGCTTGGTGGATGTGAAGGAGTTCCGCCACGTCCCCCTCTTCGTGGACTGAGACCGAGGAGGTAAACTAGGCGTGAAAATGAAGGGTATAAGGTTGTGGGTATACACTGCCCTCTGGAGCCTCGGTGGGGCCTTGATCGGCGTGGTGGTGGGTTTCCTCCTGAAGAGCCCGCCTGTATCGGTGAGTTCCGTGTTGTTGGTGGTGGGCATCGGATTTCTTCTCATCGGCTTCCTCTGGGGCCGCCGTGCGGGCGGGAGACGGGGGTAGGAGGAGGAAGGGCATGTCCAGGCCCACTGTCATCTCCGGCAGACCCTGGTTGATCACCGACGAGCATGGGAGGCTCATCGACGATATCGACACCGATCAGATCTACCACAACGCCTATCTCGCCATCACCGATCCCCGGGAGATGGGGAAGTATGCCTTCGGCAACCTCCGGGGCTGGGAGGATTTCCCGGAGAAGGTCCGCCCAGGAGACATCCTCTTCGTGGGGGAGAACTTCGGCGCCGGCTCCTCGCGACAGCACGCCGTGGACTGTTTCCTGGCCCTGGGTATCGGGGCCATCGTGGGGAGGTCCTTCGGTGCCATCTACAAGCGAAACGCCATCAACTCCGGCCTCCCGTTGCTGGAGCTCCCCGAGATCCCGTTGGAGGAGCTGCGGCGGTTGGACAGGGTACACGTGAACTTGGAGACCGGGGAGATAAGGGCTCCCAATGGCCGCCTCATCGCCCGCGCGGCGCCCATGTCTCCCGTCGCCCTGGAGATCTACCGCGCCGGTGGGCTCCTGCGTCTACGGCCCCGTCGATGAAGGCAAGTCCGGTGAAGGAGATAGCCGAAGGGGTTTGGGTCTTCCGTTCCCGCTTCGCCGAGATGTTATCCACGTTGGTCGCCGTGGGCGGCGGCCGGGGTATCCTGGTGGACCCGCCCATGTTCGCCCCCGAGGCGGAGGCGATCCGACGGCTCGCAGAGAGGGAGGGGATCACCATCACCTGGTTGGCAATCACCCATGCCCACGGCGACCACGCCTACGGCATGGTCCACTTCCCGGAGGCGCTGGTGGTCACCCATCAACGCTTTTGGGGATTCTGGAAGGAGATCGAGGCTGAGGATAGGGCCTTCTTCGCCCGTTATCTCCCGAGTTACAGTCCACCGGAGCTACGGGAGCCCAATATCCGCTTCGCCGAGGAGCTCGAGTTGGTTCTCCAGCGGAGGCTCACCCTCACCCACGCCCCGGGCCACACCCCGGATGGGATCACGGTGGAGCTTTCGCAGGAAAGGATCCTGATCGCCGGGGACACCGTGCTCCGGATCCCCTTCATTTCCTCCGGGCGTATCCGGGAGCTCCGATCCACCCTGGAAGGGCTCCTCAAGGACTTCGGGGAGGGGCTCCTGGTACTGGGCCACGGCGATGTCGTTAAGGGCAAGGAAGCACGGGATCTCCTAGAGGATAACATCCGCTACCTCGAACGTTTGGAAAACGAGGTAAGGGAAGCCGTCCGCCTCGGCAAGGGACTCGAGGAGGTGGAGAGGATCCCCTTAAGGGATTTCGGGATCCCGGAGGGGGCGGTGGGGGGCCTGGCGGCTTGGATCCACCGGGAGAACCTCCGGGCCGCCTACAGGGAGCTTTCCCAGGGAGGGTGATGCCCCCAGGGCTCAGAGGTCGTCGTACACCTCCAGGACATCGAGCTCGGCCACCCTGGCCTCCACCCCCAGAAGCTCGCTCAAGCTGGGATGGGTCCCGCCCTCGTCCCCGGAGATGAGCTCTTTGACGTAGAGCCCCCCTTGACAGAGGATCTCCACCTCGGCCTCGGTAGGAGAGAGGAGCCGCCCCTTGGCCTCGTGTACGCGACGGACCCTCACCAAATCGGCCCGGCGATGGCGCACCCGGATCGGGGTGCGCTGGTGTATCTCCCCCACAAGGCCCCTCAGCGCCCGTCGAAAGGCCTCCTCTTCCACGGGAGCCGAGAAGAGTACCCTGGCTCGGTAACGCTTGTCCGCCTTGAGGTCCTTCAGCCGGCGTACAAGGTCCGGTGGGGCCGGTCGCAGATCCAGCACCTCCACCATCCCGGCGGCCTCCCGGTTTATCCTGCGGGCGATACCCTCCAGGTCCACGGTGCGCCTGTGGGGACGCTCCACTTCCACCACGAAGGGTCGCCCCCTCCCCAGCATCCTGGCGTCCACGTCCTCCCGACCTGCCCCGTGGAGGTGCCCCCCCTCCCCTCCGCAGGCTTCTAGGAAGGCGGGGAGGATAAGTTCCTCCACCGATGTGGGATACATCTTCCCGGTGTAATTACATCTCTCACAGCCTTTGCCTCCACAGTGACGGCAGGGCCAGTGGGTTTGGGGGATGCCCCGCACGAGTTTGCGGTAGCGGCCGTAGAAGTAGGCCGGAGCGATGTAAACATCGATCCCCCCCTTCCAGAGGTCCACGGTAAAGCGCACCTGAGGGTGATGGAAGTCCACGGTGGCGGAGCGTCCTTGTGACACCAGGACCTCCTCGAAGGCCTGGCCCAGGGCCCTGTTCATGTCCCGCTGGAAAGGCTCAGCCCAGGGAGATGGGAAACGCTCCTTGAGGAACTCCTCCACCGCCTCGTGGTAGGGGGAAAGATGTACGCCGAAGAGAAACGTCCGAAATTCGTAGTCCTTGACCGCCTCGAAGGCCTGTTTGGCGAGCTCCGGCGCCCGCTCCAGGTCCCCGTTGCAGATCCAGCAGCGCTCAGGCTCACGGGGTTCCTCCCCCTTCGCCATGGCATATACGATCCGCAGCGCCCGGCCACGCTGGGCGTTAGTGAGACCTCTTCCCAGCTTGGCGAAGCGGCGTCCCAAACAGATATCGCAGATCGGGCCCACGGAAAGGAGCTCGAAGGCCTTATCGAGGAAATCCATCTCCTTGGATTGTAAGGGGACCATCTCCCTGGTGAAAGGCCCGGTTATAATCCACGAGGAGTCGGGGCGTAGCGCAGCCTGGCAGCGCACCTGCTTTGGGAGCAGGGGGTCGGCGGTTCAAATCCGCCCGCCCCGACCACAAAAAGGCGTCCCTGTGTGGCGCATCCTTGGGCCATGGCCTAAGCTTTGTGGGATGTCCGGCGAAGTCGCCCTCTACCGGAAGTGGAGGCCACAGCGGTTCGCTGAGGTGGTGGGGCAGGAGCTTGTAGTGGAGACCCTGAAGCGGGCCGTGGCCCAGGGGAAGCTCTCCCACGCGTACCTCTTCGCGGGCCAGCGGGGCGTGGGCAAAACCACCGTGGCCCGGATCCTGGCCCGGGCCGCCAACTGCCTCTCCCCCGAGGAGGGGGAGCCCTGCAATAAGTGCGAGAACTGTCGCCGGATCCTCTCCGGAAGATCCCTGGACATGGTGGAGATAGATGGGGCATCCAACCGCGGTATCGACCAGATAAGGCGCCTCCGGGAGGAGGTGAACTACGTCCCCGCCGGAGCCCGATACAAGGTCTACATCATCGACGAAGTCCATATGCTCACCAACGAGGCCTTCAATGCCCTCTTGAAGACCCTGGAGGAGCCACCCCCGCACGTGATCTTCATCTTCGCCACCACCGAACCCCATAAGGTCCCCACAACCATCCTCTCCCGCTGCCAGATCTTCGAGTTCCGCCCCATACCGGAAGAGCTCATCAAGGGGAAGCTCCTTGAGATCGCGGTGGCGGAGGGGATTCCCCTGGAGGAAAGCGCGGCGGCCCTCATCGCTCGGAGGGCCAGTGGTTCCTTACGGGACGCCGAGGTGCTGTTGGAGCAGCTCGCCCAAGGGGGACCGGTGACGGAGGAGCGGGTGGTGGAGCTTTTGGGCCTTCCTCCCCGTGAGGAGCTGGATCGTTTCCTGGATGCCCTGGCCGGGAAGAGGGCGGCCCCGGCCCTGGAGACGGTGGAGGGCCTCTGGGCCCGGGGTCGGGACCTGGGGCTCTTCCTGGAGGAGGCCGTCCGGAGGGCCAGAGACCGGATCATCGCCGGGGAAGGGGAACTGGTGGATGTGGCCCGGAGGCTTATCGGCTGGCGGACGGAGCTTCCCCGGAGCGCTTCCCCCAGGATCCACCTGGAGCTGGAGATACTCGCCGCGTGTGGCCCACCGGGTCCCCAAGGAGGAGCCGTTTCCCAGGGAACCTCAGAGGGAAAAACCCGAGGGGAAAAGGGAGGTGAAGCAGCTGAGGAGATGGTCGAAGCCCCCGTCCCAACAGGAGATCCCGGGGACGAGGGGGGGGAGGTGGGGTCCCAGGAGGCCCTGCCCCTGGAGCGAGAGATAGCCCCACAGCGATCTCCGAAGGCCCTCGTTCCCCCTCCGGATGCCTTCTCCGATCCCTGGGAGAAGCTGTTGGCGGATATCCTGGGTGAAAAGGTCTCCGTGGCCGTCTTCCTGCGGCCAGCGGAGCACAGCTTCCAGGACGGGGTTCTACGGATCGTCCTTCCGGAAGGGTACCGCTTCCACTACGACTCCCTGCGGGAGCCAGGAGTGTGGGCGTATATCGAGGAGAAGGCCCGTCGCTATTTCCAACCGTTGCTCTCGGTACAGCTGGAATACCGCGGCGGGGAGGAGAAGAGGATGTCCCTGGAGGAGGGGGCCCGTCTCGTAGCTGAGATCTTCCAAGGGAAGATCGTGAAGGAGAGCGGATGAGGGGTTTTGGGGATCTGCGAAAGCTGATGCAGGAGGCCCAAAGGCTTCAGGCTGAGATCGCCGAGCGCCAGAAGCGCTTGGACGAGGCCCGGGTGGAGGGCTCCGCCGGAGGCGGGGCGGTGACCGCCGTTGTGAACGGCCACGGTCGGGTGGTGGAGATCCACATCCGGCCGGATGTCCTCGAGGGAAACGACGCGGAGATGTTGGAGGACCTTCTTCTTTCCGCCCTGCAGGAGGCGCAGCGTAAGGCACAGGAGCTCTCCCGGAGGGTGATGGGCGACCTGGCCCCGGGGCTCCCCGGGTTCGGGACATGATCGGACCCCTGGAGGAGCTCGTCTCGGCCCTGAGCCGGCTTCCCGGCATCGGCCGACGTTCGGCCGAACGCATCGCCTTCTTCCTCATGCAGCGGCCCGATGAGGCGGCGAATCTCTCCCAGGCCATCGGCACTCTGCACCAACGGGTGAAACGCTGCCCCAGGTGCTTCAACTACTCCGAAGGGGGGCTCTGCCCCATCTGCCGCGATCCCAAAAGGGAGAAGGCCACGATCTGCGTGGTGGCCTATCCCTGGGAGGTGGAAAGGATCGAGCGCAGCGGCGCTTACCGCGGCCTGTACCACGTGCTGGGGGGGCTCCTTTCCCCAGATCAGGACCGCTCCCCAGGGGAGCTCACCATCCATCAGCTCCTGGAGAGGGTGCGCCGAGAGGGGATCCAAGAGGTGATCCTGGCCCTGGAGCCCAAGGTGGAGGGAGAGTTCACCGCCATGTTCCTCTCCCAGAAGCTGAAGCCCTTGGGCGTTAGGGTTACTCGCATCGCCCAGGGGGTGCCCGTGGGCCGGGATCTCGAAGCCATGGACGAGATCACCTTAGGGAAAGCGATCCAAGGCCGTTTCCCCATGTAGGCTTTCAGGGACAGGGATCATCGAACTCCGGGGCGTGTATCTTGATGTCCAACACAGGGGTCCCATCCAGGGCATCGAGGCCATCCACCAACATGGCCCCACCCCTTACCTCCAGGACCCGGGCCACGGTGGCCCCGATGGGGTTGGGACGGTGGGGGGAGCGGGTGGCGAACACACCCCGGAGGGGCCTCTCTTTATCCCCCCGAGGATGAACCAGGAGCGTTCCCCTGCAGGCCCTGTCCATCCAGAAAAGCACGAGGATCCTGTCCCCCGGGGAGAGCCCCGAAAGCCCCGCCCAATAGCGGGGGTAGATATGTATCCAGCAGGGATAGGCCCGCAACACCCGGTTGCGCCGGGGACGACCGAAGCGTCCTTGGATGTATCCGATGGGCAATATCTCGATAGGCATCCCTTCCACCAGGGGATAGCTTAAACTCCCACGGCCATCATGGCACAAACGCGGACAGACGGTTCCCTGGAGGGGCGGACCCTCTTCCACACCGTAATGCCCCTCACGGCCGCCCTGGCGGCCTCCTTCACAGCGGGGTCCGCCATGAGCATGCTGGTCCAGCTTTACCTCAAAAGCCGGGGCTGTTCCACGCTCATCATCGGCCTGAGCACCAGTGCCCTCTCCCTGGGGACCTTCCTCGGCACGTTGACCTTCGGGGCCCTCTCGGATCGCTTCCCCCGCAAGCCCCTGTTGGTGGTGGCCCTCCTGGGGGGGATGGGGACCATGGCCACCTTGGCCCTCCTGCCACCTCCCCCCGGGGTATTGGCAGCGGTATTCGCCCGGGCCGCCTTCGGTACGGGCCTCGGGACGGTGGCCATGGCCATCGTCTCCGGGATGAGTCGAGCGGCACAGCGGGGGAGGAACCTCTCCTACGTCAGCGCCTCCCGCTCCCTGGGGCTGATGTTGGGAAAGCTGGGAGGAGGGTTCCTGTTGGCTTACCTCGGCTTCCGGGGGAGCTTCGCCGTGTTGGCGGCCCTCCCTCTCCTAGGGCTCTTCTTCGTCCTCCCATTGCCAGAGACCGGGGGCCGGAGGTGGAGGAAGCGGGCATCCCTGGCGATGGTTTTCCGCCATGGTCTCGGAGGTCTGTTCCTGGGGGCCCTGTTGCGGCAGCTGGGGACGAACGGTTTCTTCTCCTTGGTCTACGTCTACATGGACACCTTGCGCATCCCGGCGGAGCTTATGGGAGCTGTCTCCGCCCTGAACTCCGGCCTTCAGGTCCTGGGGATGCTCCTTTTCGGACATCTGGCCGACAGGATCGGCAGGAGGAAGGTCTTCCTCACGGGGTTTTTCCTCTCGATCCTTGTACCCCTTATCTTCGCCTCCTCCCGTGGCCCGGGCGGGATGGCCCTGGGTTTTCTGACCCTGGGGATCGCCTTCAGCTCCCTCTACATCGGCTCTACGGCGTATATCGGTGATGTCATCCCCCTGGAACGACAGGGGGAGATGCTGGGGCTCTTTGAGTCGAGCCGGGCTCTGGGAGGCCTTTTGGGGCCGGTTCTGGCCGGGGCCCTGGCCCGCGTTTTCGGCCTGCGAGGGATGTTCCTGGTGATGGCCGGGGTGATCGCCCTGGGGTTCTTGCTCGTCCTCCTTTGCCAACGGGTCACTCCCTCCGGGCACTGAGGATGATCCGCTCCTTCGTGAGGAGGGAGGAAAGGGGGAAGATCGCGAGGACCAGGGCCGCCCCCAAAGCCAGGTTGATCCAGGTGAACTTCCAAGAGGAAAAATCCATCCCTAAGCGAGGAAGGGCGTTGGTAATCCCCACGACGGCCAGCACCAACACCAGGGATGCCAGGTTAGGGTTGGGGATGATGAGCCCCAAGAGGTTCACAAGAAGGCTCACCCCGAAACCGAGGAGGGGAACCCCCACCGAACACGTCACCAAAGCCGCCCAGGGGTAGACCCCATGCCCCAAAAGCGGCTTCAAAGCGAGCACATTTAGGGCCCACACCGCTCCCCAGGAAAGCGCGAGGCCGAGGATGGCGGCCGGGAGGAAAACCCCCAGGGTCTTCCCCCAGAGAAGCTCCCATGGCCGTAAGGGAACAGCAAGAAGGGATTCCACCACCCCCTTGGCCTTCTCCTTGGTGAGGCTTCCGACCCCAAGCATGATTCCCAAGAAAACGGTGATCATCAGGGAAACCATGTAGCCCAGGAGCGCTACGCCGTTCTCCAAAAATCCCGGTGGACCCTCTCCTCCGCTCTGGGAAATGAAATCCACCAGCGACCCTTTCATCCCGAAGAAAGCGATCAGAACGCCCACAACCGCAGACCCCAGCGCTATCCCGCCTTGACGGCTGAGCACGTTTGTCCTCAAGGAGTGGATGAAAACGACCCAGGTCCGGCTCATCCCCCCTCCTCCACGATCCGGGAGTAGATCTCCTCCAAGCTGGCCCGTCTTCGGATCACCTCCTCCACGGTAATCCCCAGCTCCGAGAGCTTACCCACCAGCTCCGTCGCCGAGAGGTCTCGCTTTGGAACGAGGTGGAGTTCCTTCCCTTCCGCCTTGGTGAGACCGAATCCGGCGGTGGCGATCCGCTCCAGGACCCCCTCCGCCGGGGGCTCCGGAAGCCGCACAACGTACTCCCCAGAGTCCATGGAACGCCGGATCTCCTCCAGGCGGCCCTCCAAGCGGATCCGCCCTTGGTGGATCAGGGCGATCCGGTGGCAGAGGCGTTGGACCTCGTCCAGGTTATGGGAGCTAAGGAAGATGGTGTAGCCCCGAAGGGAAAGTTCCCGGATGAGGGTCCTAAGCTCCATCTGTCCGGTGGGATCGAGGCCGGCCGTGGGCTCGTCCAGGACCAAAAGCACGGGATCCGGAAGCAAAGCCCGGGCCAGGGCCAGCCGCTGACGCATCCCCCGGGAGAAGGCCCCCACCCTCTTGCGCAGCTCCCCACCGAGACCCACCGACTCCAATAGCTCCCGGGCCCGCCTTCGCCAGTCCCGCATCCCGTAAAGCCGGGCGTAGAAGCCCAGGTTCCCTTCCGGGGTGAGGCCGTCGAAGAGCCCGTCGTTCTCCAACACGAACCCCACTTTCCCGTCCTCCCTGCCGACGACCTCCACCGTGCCCGAGTCCGGCCGCAAAAGTCCCAGGATGATCCGGATGGTCGTCGTCTTCCCGGCCCCGTTGGGACCCAAGTACCCGAAGATCTCCCCCCGGGGCACAGAGAAACTCACCCCCCGGAGGACAGGCCTTCCCCCTAGGGACTTGTGCACATCCCGCAGGAGAACGGCAGCCGTCATGCCCTCAGCCACCTACCCCCCCTCGCCTAAGTGGGATCCGGGAGAGCTCCCCCATCCGGGTTACCAACTTCCGGTAGCCCTCCGCCGCCCGGGCGATATCGCCCACCGGGACATGCTCGTCCGCCTGATGTGCCAGGGACTCCTCCCCGGGCCCGTAACCGAAAGTGGGTATCCCCAACACCCCGGCGCTCATCACCCCATCGGTGGAGAAGCGCCAGATCCGGAAGGGCGGCCTCCCCAGGGCCTGCCAGGCCCACTGGATAAAGCCCTCCTGAGGTGGGAAGACCCAGGCCGGGAAGAAGTACTCCACCAGGAAAGCCTCCCCCGTGTAGCTCCGCAGTTCCCCCTTGGCGATCCCCACCTCGAGCTCCAGTCCCTTATAGGTCCCAAGAACCGAGTCCCGTGTCTCCCCGGGGAGGATGCGGCGATCGATCTCCGCCACACAGCGGTCCGGGATGATGGGACCCGAGGTGGGGGTCGAGACGCTGGTCACTGCCTGTGTCCCCTTGCCCAGCAGGGGATCCCGGGGCAACTCCCGCTGGAGGGCCCGGGGAAGCTCCCGCAACAGCTTCTCCACGGCGTTCACCCCGAGCTCGGGCATGGCGGCGTGGGCCGCCCTCCCCTTGGCCACTAGGCGGACGATTGCCCTCCCCCGGTGGCCGATCCCGAGCCTGAGGTCCGTGGGTTCCCCCAGGATCACCAGGTCCGGGAGGCCGATCTCCTCGAACACCCGCCCCAGGACGACCCCCTCAGCGCTTTCTTCGTGGGTCACGTAGACGAGGTAGAGGGTCCCTTGGACCTCCCGCTGTGCCGCGGCAACCCCGGCGATCTGGGCGGCGATGGCTCCCTTCATATCCACCGCCCCCCGGCCGTAAAGGAGTCCCTCCTCCACCGCCCCGGCATAAGGGGCCACGGACCAGGAGGCCTCATCCCCCGGGGGAACGGTGTCCATATGTCCCTCCAGGGCCACCGTGGGACCCTCACCCCGTTGCAGCCTCCCCACCACAGCCCCTAACGGTCCCCGCTCCACGTCCATGAACCGCCGTAGGGTGCGGATAAGGAAATCGGCGAGATCGCCCTCGGAACCGGAGGGGCTCCTTATGCGTATCAATTCCGCCGCCAACTCCACCGGATCGAGCATCCCACCTCCGTGCGAATAAAATTTCGGCCGGAGCACGATGCCCAAGGCTGTCTTCAGGTTCTATGCCGAGCTGAACGATTTCCTGCCCCGGGAATGGCGCCAAAGGGACATCGAATATTCCTTCCTGGGGCGGCCCATGGTCAAGGACGCCATCGAGGCCTTGGGCGTCCCCCATGTGGAGGTAGACCTCGTCCTGGCCAACGGGGAATCTGTTCCCCTGGAGTACCACCTGCAGGATGGGGACAGGATCGCGGTGTACCCCGTCTTCGAGAGCCTCGACATCTCCGACATCGTCCGCATCCGCCGCCGTCCCTTACGGCGGCCCCGGTTCGTCGCCGATGTGCATTTAGGGAAGTTAGTGCGTTACCTCAGGCTCCTGGGCCTCGACGTGGAGAGCCCACCTGATGCTAGTGACGAGGAGTTGGTACGGATCTCGGCCGAGGAGGGCCGGATCCTCCTCACCCGGGACCGCCACCTACTGAAGCACGGTTCCCTGACCCACGGTTATTGGGTCCGCTCCGACGATCCCGTGGAACAGGCCCGGGAGGTGATCCGTCGCTTCGATCTGGAGCGGGAGATCCGCCCCTTCAGCCGCTGTCTCGCCTGCAACGGTCCCTTGGTGCCGGTGCCCAAGGAAGAGGTCCTGGGGGAGATCCCGCCCCGGACCGCTGCCTGGCTCGATGAATTCTACCGCTGCCGACGCTGTGGGAAGCTCTACTGGCCCGGCACCCACTACCGCCGCCTCCGGCGGGTATTGGACGAAATCCTGGGGCGATCCCCGGCTCCTTAAAGCTCGAACTCGGCAACGAGGAAGGTGTGATCGGAGGGTCTCTCCGCCCGGCGGGCCTCACGGTCGATCCAAGCCGAGACCGATCTCTCCGCCAGGGGGCGTGTGGCCCAGATGTGGTCCACCCGCCAGCCCAGGTTCCGCTCCAGGGCCCCCTTAACCCTGTAGTCCCAGAAGGTGTAATGCCCTGGCTCGTTCGGGTGGTGCCGGCGGAAGACGTCCACGAAGCCCCATTCCCGGATCCGCTCCAGGGCCGCCCGGGCCTCGGGGTGGAAGTCCACGTGGTTCACGAGGCGCCTTGGGTTGTGGACGTCGATCTCCTCCGGGGCCACGTTGAAGTCCCCGCACCAAAGCAAGGGCTCCTCCGGGGAGAAGTGGCGGTCGAAGTAAGCCCGGAGGCGCGCGAGCCACTCGAGCTTGTAGCGGAACATGGGGTGGTCCACGGACCTCCCCTGGGGGACGTAGGTGTTGACGATGGGGATCCCTCCAACGGTGGCACGGATCAGGCGCTCCTCGTCGGGTGGCCCGCCGTCATCGAGGCCGAAGGAAACCTCCTTTGGCTCCTCGAGGCTAGCGATGGCCACCCCAGCTCCGCCCTTCTTGCCCCGGAAGACGACGAAGTAGCCAGCCTCCCGGAAGGCGTCCGCGGGAAACTCCTCGTCAGGGACCTTGGTCTCCTGGAGGCAGAGGACGTCCGGCCGGTGCTCCCCGAGCCAACGCAGAACCAAGGGGAGCCGGGACCGGATGGAGTTACAGTTGTAAGTCGCCACCACGAACCTCTCTCCCATCTTCCCCAGGTTGTATCATAACCGAGCCGTCCCGGCCCCTCCCCGGGGCTCACAGTGTCCCAGTGAAGCGACCGTCGTCCCGGACCGCTGGGAGGCGTTCCACTCTCCCAGCGAGCCACCCGATCCGGACATCCTCAGGCTCCGGGGCATCGAACTGTGGCACGTAGGGCTTTATGTCGAGGAGGGGAGTCCCATCCACGATGTCCACGTCGCACACGCGGAGGACGTTCCCCTCGACCCCTAGGAGCCTGACCACCGAGATCCCGATGGGGTTCGGCCGGGCCGGGGCCCGGGTGGCGAAGACTCCGTGTTCCCCTTTGTCCATGTAGGGCCGCACCAAGGGCCTCCAGGGTCCGCTCAGGTGGAAGTGGTAGATGAGGATCACGTGGGAGAAGCCCTCCAGGCCCGCAAGCCCCGGGACGTACTCGGGGAAGACCTCCACCCATCCCTCCACACCCCTCGCCGCCGGGGGCTGGATCGGTGTCCCCGCCGGCTCCCGGAAAGGGGTGTGTATCACCCCAATGGCCTCGTAAACACTCTTGAACCGCGGCATTTCGCGCTTAGTGTACCCTCCAGGAAGGCCGGATGCGCGGAGTGTACGTCCTCGTCGTCGCGGTGGAGAGGCCTGTGAAGATCCGGGTGGGGAGCCTAGGTATCGTGGGATTCGCTGCCGGAACCTATGCCTACGTGGGCTCGGCCAGGGGCCCCGGGGGGATCGAGGCCCGGGTAAGGCGCCACTTCCGCCGGAAGAAGAAACTCCACTGGCACATCGACCACCTCCTCTCCCACCCCGAGGTGCGGATCGAGCGTGTGTACGTGCGGGAGACCGAGGGGCCCGTGGAGTGTGCGGTGGCCAAGGCTTTGGCCAGGGTATGTAATAAGGTGATCCCAGGCTTCGGCTCCAGCGACTGCCGCTGCCCTGGTCACCTTCTCCGCTGTGATCCCTCATCGCTGGAAGCAACGCTCAGCAAGCTCGGCTTCAAGGCTGTATAACCTGAGCTTCAGACATGAGCAGGGAGGGCCCCGTTCTATCCCCTGAGAAGCTCGAACAGTTGTCCGGGCACACAGCCCGCATCTTGCAAGACCGAGCTCCGGGGAGGGTTAGGTGAAGGAGGAAGCATGGGCAAGTCGTTCGTAGGGATCGATGTGAGCCAGGATTGCCTGGAGGTGTACGT
>CAYTCK010000002.1:0-32006 GCA_964436445.1 uncultured Thermotogaceae bacterium
CGGGAGAACGGCCATGCTTCGGTGCCCCCCAACGAAATTACCTAAAGGCTAGCCCAAAGGTGGCACAACGTGGAGTGGTCCGCATTTTGGGGCGGGGATGAACGGGCTTAGCCCGATGGAGAAACTGCGAGAGCTGGGCTTCGATCACCCAAATGAGTTCGCTGCCTTCCCCGTGATCCTCCTCGACGAGGTAGCGGTGACCTGAGCTTCTAAGGGGGCACCATCTGTTGGCCTACTGCAACAAAACCGCGGACTTCAAAAGCTATAGCCCCGCCTCAAAACCATACCACCAGGAGCTTCTTCGGCTGCCTCCTCAAAAAGCATTTTTTAACTCTTTTTAGCTGAGCTCGAAGCATGAAATGGGACATCCTCCTGTACCAAGCATCATTATTGGTTATGCTCAAGTTCTCTCGGCAACGCTTGGGCCTCTAGGGATCGGTTAAAAGGACCTGAGGAAGGCCTGGCCGCCTGTCGGCCACTTCTTTTCTAACCCGTCCCATGTCTCAGCTCCATTTCAGTTGTAGTGGGGGTTCCTACTAAAACCAGGAGGAGGTCGGCGACGTTGGTTCCGGTGGGGCCGGTGACGATGAGGTCGCCGGAGGCCCCCAAGGCGTGGTGGGAGTCGTTGTCGTCCAGGGCGGCCTTGGGGTCCACCCCAGCGGTGGCCATCCGCTCCAGGCTTTCCCCGTCCACCATCCCTCCGGCGGCATCGGTGGGACCGTCCACACCGTCGGTCCCAACGGAAGCGACGACCGCATCCGGGAGGCCCGAGATCCCAATGGCGGCGCTCAGGGCCACCTCCTGGTTCCTCCCCCCCAGCCCCCTTCCCCGCACGGTGACAGTGGTCTCCCCGGCGAGGACCAGGGCCGCCGGTTTCGGTAAGGGGCGTCCATGGCGTACGAGCTCCCGGGCCAGGGCCGCGAGGAATTTACCCACCTCCCTCGCTTCCCCTTCCAGGGTGGTGGTGAGGATGACAGCGTTGTAGCCCAGACCCTGTGCCCTGTCCATGGCAGCCTGGGCGGCGTGACGGCCGGAGCCGACGATGATGTTTCGCACCTTTTCGAAGAGGGGATTCCCGGGCTTCGGGGTCTCCGGGACTTCCCCGGCGAGGCCCCGCTCCAAGTGCCTCCGCACCGTCTCCGGAACCCGGTCCCAGATCCCGTGACGCTTGAGGACCGCCACGGAGTCGGCGAAGGTCGTCGGGTCCGGGGACGTGGGGCCGGAGGCGATGACATCCAGAGGATCCCCCACGACATCCGAGAGGATCAAGGAGAGGATCCGGGCGGGGTAAGCGGCGGCGGCGAGTCGCCCCCCCTTCACCTGGGAAAGGTGCTTGCGCACGGCGTTTATCTCCTGGATCGTCGCTCCGGAACGCAAAAGGAGACGGTTGAGCGTGGCCAGATCCTCCAAGGGGATCCCCTCCCAGGGCAGGGTGAGGAGAGCGGATCCGCCGCCGGAGATGAGGACGATCACTAGGTCATGCACCCCGGCGGACTCCACGAGGTCCAGGATCCGGGCGGCGGCCGTGAGGCCGCGCTCGTCTGGTACTGGGTGGGAGGCCTCCACCACCTCGATCCTCTTAGTGGGAACCCCGTAGCCCGGGGCGGTGATCACGAGTCCCTGGGAGATCCTCTCCCCCAGGATCCCCTCCAGGGCCCGGGCCATCCTGGCCGAGGCCTTGCCGAAGCCCACGACGATGATCCGCCGGATGTCCCTCAAGGGGATCCCCTCCCCGGCAGCCCTGAGGAGATCGCCTTCTAAGTCCAGGACCCGACGGACGCATCCCTCTGGGTCCACGGCGGCGATCCCCGCCCGGATGATCTCCAACGCTGCCCCACGGATGTCCTTGTGCATCCTTCTCTTCCCCCTTAACTTCCCTGAGGCATGGAGCCACGGGAAAAGATGGCTGAGATCGCCCGCAGGTTGCGGGAGCATTTCGGCCCCCTGCGGCCCCGAACCCGGGGCGATCTCCTGGATCTCCTGGTGGGGACCATTCTTTCCCAGAATACATCCGATATCAACCGGGATAGGGCCTTTTCCGAGCTCAAAAAGCGATTCCCACGGTGGGAGGATCTCTGCCGGGCAAGGGAGGAGGAAATCGCCGCCGCCATCCGGGACGCGGGGCTCCAGCACCAACGGGCCCGCAGGATAAAGGAGATCCTCTGCCGGATCCAGGGGGAAAGGGGGAGGATCTCCCTGGATTTCCTGCGGAAGCTCTCCCCGGAGGAGGCCCACCGCTGGCTCCTTTCCCTGCCTGGGGTGGGCCGCAAGACCGCTGCCATCGTGATGCTCTTCGGCCTCGGAGCTCCTTATTTCCCGGTGGATACCCACATCAAGCGGGTGACGAAGAGGCTCGGGCTCTGGGACGGAAGGGGAGATCCCCACGATGCCCTGGCCCCATTGATTCCCCGTGGAAGGGAGTACGAGCTCCATCTGCACCTCATCCGCCTGGGCCGGGAGGTCTGCCGGCCACGGTCGCCCCGCTGCGGGAAATGCCCCCTGGCCGACCTGTGCCCGAGCCGGGGAGACTGAGGCCCTTGTGGAGTTGTAAGCATATGCTTAAAATCTTACTTAGGAGGTGACGTAGAAATGGGTTGGGGTTGGCGCAATATGTTCTGGCTTACGGGGCTCCCCGGATGGGCCCGCTACGGTTACTGGGGGGCGCCCTGGGGGTATTGGGGCTACGGGACCCCGTATCCCGCCTATCCCGGGCCGTGGGGGTTCCAGCCCCCGAGCCGCGAGAGCGAGATCGCTTTTCTCTCCCAGCGGGCCCGGGAGTTGGAGGAGGAGCTCCGTTGGATCAAGGAGCGCTTGGAGGAGCTGACACGGGAGGGGAAATGAAGGAGCTGATCGTCGTTGCCACCACCAACGGCGGGCTCGATGACACCGTTTCCCCGGTCTTCGGTCGCACCCCCACCTTCACCCTGGTGGAGGTGGAGGATGGCCGGATCGTGGGGTCCCAGGTGGTCCCGAACCCCTTCCAGGCGGCCGCCGGGGGAGCGGGGATCCAGGCGGCCCAGTTCGTGGCCGAGCGCCGCCCCCGGGCGGTGATCGCCGGGAACATCGGACCCAACGCCTCCGGTGTGCTGGCCCAGATGGGCATCGATATGGTCTCCGCCCCCGGGATGCGGGTCCGGGACGCGGTGGAGAGATACCTCCGGGGCGAGCTCCCCTCCGGTCCCACCGGGGGGTACGGCCCCGGCATGGGCTACGGTCCAGGTCGGGGGATGGGCCGCGGCTACGGCAGAGGTTGGGGAGCGCCTCCCCCTCCGCCGCCCGAGGGCCCTTCCGGGGGAAGCCCGGAGGAACTCAAGCGGAAGATCTCGGAACTCGAGCGGGAGCTCGATGAGGTGAGACGGAAGCTCGACGAACTGAAGGGAGGGAGGTGAGGATGTTCGGCTGGGGTTGGTTCGGACGCGGCTGGGGCTTCGGCCGTGGCTGGTGGGGCTGGGGCCGTGGTTGGGGGCGCGGCAATCCGTATCCCTTCTGCCGCGCCTTCCCCTGGCTGCCGCGCGGTTGGTGGCGCTGGGGCGCATACCCCTATGCCTGGGGCGCTTACTACGGCTATCCCACTGCCTACGGCTGGGGCCGCGCTTATTACCCCTACCCCTGGTGGTGAGCTGAGGCCGGCGGCCGATGGAACAGTTCCCGCGGATAGCCGTCGCCTCGGGCAAGGGAGGGACCGGGAAGACCACGGTCGCTGTGGCCCTGGCCCTTTCCTTGGCTCCAGAGATCCCGGTGCAGCTCGTGGACTGCGATGTGGAGGAGCCGAACGCCCACATCTTCCTCAAGCCGGAGATCACCCAAAGGGAACCGGCGCAGCTTTTCGTTCCCCAGGTAGACGAGGGCCGCTGTACCTACTGCGGCGAGTGCGCCCGGGCCTGTCGCTACGGCGCCCTGGCCGTGATCGGGAAGAGGATCATCTTCCACGAGGAGCTCTGCCACGGCTGCGGCCTCTGCAGGATGGTCTGCCCGGAGGAGGCGATTACCGAGGTCCCCCGGACCATCGGTTGGATCGAGGCCGGCGAGGGGAAGGGGGTCTCTTTTTTGCGGGGTGTCCTCAACGTGGGGGAGGCCATGGCCACCCCGGTGATCACCCAGGTGAAGCGGCGTATCGATCCGAATCGCCTGGTGATCCTCGATGCCCCGCCGGGGACCGCCTGTCCGGTGATCGAGACGATAAAGGGGAGCGACTTCGCCCTGTTGGTCACAGAACCCACCCCCTTCGGTCTCCACGACCTGCGGCTCGCCGTGGGGGTGGTGCGAGCCCTGGGGGTCCCCTTCGGTGTGGTCATCAACCGCTCCGGGGAAGGGGATGAGCTCATCGAAGATTACTGCCGCGAGGAGGGGATCCCGATCCTCATGCGTATCCCCCTCTCCAAGGAGATCGCCGTGGCCTATTCCCGGGGGATCCCCCTGCCCGAGGCCTTCCCGGAGTGGGGGGAGCGTTTCCGGGAGCTCTTCCAGCGGATCCGGGAGAGACCGGAAGTGAGGCAGCGATGACGGAGCTGGTGGTGATCTCAGGGAAGGGGGGGACCGGAAAGACCACTTTGGTGGGCTCCTTCGCTGTCCTCGCCAAGGACAAGGTGGTGGCCGACTGTGATGTGGACGCCGCGGATCTCCATCTCATCCTGCACCCGGAGGTGCAGAAGACGATCCCTTACGAGGGATCGGAGGTGGCGGTGATCGATAAGGGGCTTTGCACCGGCTGCGGGATCTGCAGGGAGAACTGCCGCTTCGACGCCATCACCGAGGAGGATGGGGTCTTTCGGGTGGATCCCCTTTCCTGTGAAGGCTGTGGGGTCTGTGCCCATCTCTGTCCGGTCAAGGCCATCGAGCTCAAAAGCCGCCTCTCCGGTTGGATCTACATCTCCAGCAGCCCCTATGGGACAATGGTCCACGCCGAGCTCCAGCCCGGGGAGGAGACCTCGGGGAAGTTGGTGACCCAGGTGAAGCTCCGGGCCCGGGAGCTCGCCCGGCTGGAGGGCGCCGGGCTCCTCCTCATCGACGGGAGCCCCGGGATCGGCTGTCCGGTGATCGCTTCGGTCTCCGGTGCCCACGCGGTCCTCATCGTGGCTGAACCCACCCTCTCCGGACTCCACGATGTGGAGCGGGTGGTGGAGATGGCACGCCACTTCCGCTCCCGGATCTTCCTGGTGGTGAACAAGTACGACCTCAACCCGGAGATCACCGATCGCATCGAGTCCTACGCTGAGGGGAACGGGATCTGGTTCCTGGGGAGGATCCCCTATGACGACACGGTGGGCCGGGCCATCGCTCAGGGGAGGCCCCTGGTGGAGCTTGGGCCGAGCCCCGCGGCCCGGGCGGTCCACGGGATCTGGGAGCGGCTCTCTGGGGCACTGCAGGTGTGATCCTGGACGAGCTCCTGGAGGAGATCGCTCCGAAACTCCGTCAGCGGCGCATCGCCCGGGCGGCGGTGGGAGTAGCCTACACCGGGGTCATCCTGGACGATGGCTCCTGTGGGGTCGCGGCCACGCTGCGGGAGGGCGGTCGTTGTCCCCTGATCCCGGAGGCCGGGCGGCTCGAGGGGATGGAGGCAACCGAGGTGGCGGCTTGGGCCTTGGGACCGCATCCCCTGAAGGCGAGCCTTGGGATGGCCACGATCAACGCTTGCCTCTCCCGGGAGGCCCCCGAGGAAGCGCTGGATCCCCTGGATGTCCTTCCCCGGGGACTGGGAACGGTGGGTATGGTGGGCTATTTCGGGCCCCTCGTGGGACCGCTGCGGGAGAGGACGGGGGAGTTCCTCGTTTTCGAGCGGAACCCCGACAGGATGGCTCCCGGGGTCCTCCCCGATTGGATGGCGGAGCGGGAACTGCCGAGGTGTGAACTCGTCCTCATCACCGGCACTGCCTTCACCAATAAAACTATCGACCATCTCCTCTCCCTGTGCCGGGGGGAGGTCTGGCTCGTGGGTCCCACTTCACCGCTTTGGCCAGGGCTCGCCCGCCACGGCGTCTCCTGGGTCTTCGGTGCCGTGGCCGCCGACCCAGAGCGGGTGCTCACGGCCCTCTCCCAGGCCGGTGGGACCAGGATCCTATTCCGCAATGGACTCCACAAGAGAGCGCTGCGGTTAAAATCCCCCGGGCAAAGCACTTGAGGAGGAGAAAATGGCTGAACAAGCACAGTTGCAGCAGCCCCAGGTGCGAATCACCGCCAAGCGGACCTTGATGGTCCTATCCGGAAAAGGCGGGGTCGGGAAGACCACGGTGGCCGTGAACCTGGCGGTGGCCCTGGGCAAGAAGCTCTCCGTTGGGCTTCTGGATGCCGATCTCCACGGTCCCAATGTGCCCAAGATGTTGGGGATCGAAGGGGCAAAATTGGGGGTCGGGCAAGGAAAGAAGATCCTTCCCGCCCGAACACCCTTCGGGGTGGAGGTGGTCTCCATGGCCTTCCTCCTCCCCTCCACCGACTCCCCCCTCATCTGGAGGGGGCCGCTGAAGATGAAGGCTCTCCGCCAGTTCCTGGAAGAGGTGGAGTGGGGGGACCTGGATCTTTTGGTGGTGGACCTTCCGCCGGGAACGGGGGACGAGCCCCTCTCGGTGGCCCAGCTCCTGGGGGGGCCGGACGGAGCGCTGGTGGTGACCATGCCCCAGGAGGTAGCCCAGCTGGACGCGGCCAAGGCTATCGCCTTCTCCCGCAAGGTGGGGGCGAAGAGGGTTGGGGTGGTGGAGAACATGTCGTACCTGGTATGCCCCCATTGTGGCAAGGAGATCGACCTCTTCGGGAAAGGCGGGGGCGAGGCCTTGGCCCGGAGGTCCGGGGTGGACTTCCTGGGAAGGCTTCCCCTCTTCCCGGAGGTGGTTCGGGCCGGGGATGAGGGCCGGCCAGCGGCGTTGTTGGAGGGAAAGGCCCGGGAGGCCTTCCTGGACGTGGCCCTCAGGGTCTGGGATTGGCTCAATCGTGATGGGGGATGAGGCTTCACCCAGAGTGTCTCCCCTGCTTCCTCTCCACCTCCCTGCGGGCGGCTGCCCTCCTGGACCTCCCTTGGGACCTCCGTTGGCGTATCGCCCGGGAGGTAGCAAAGCTCGCCGCCGAGGTCCCCGCGGACTGGGCTCCCATCCAGGCCGGGGCCGCGATGCAGGAGCTCGTCCAGCGTCTCGTCGGCGGGGATCTCGACCCCTTCGCTGAAGTCAAGAAGATGGCTAACCGCAGGGCCTTGGAGCTCCTGCCGGGGCTGCGGCGCCGGCTGGCCGCCGCTCCGGATCCCCTAGAGGAGGCCCTGCGTCTGGCCGTGGCCGGGAACCTCATCGACTTCGGGGTCTCGGATGAGCTGGACCTGGAAGGGGTGCTTCGGGCGGCCGAGGGGGCATCGTCTCACTTTCACTACGCGGATTTCCGTCGGGCCCTGGAGGGGACGAGGTCCATCCTTTACATCGGGGACAACACCGGGGAGATCGTCTTCGATCGGCTGGTGGTGGAGGAGCTCCTGAAGCGGGGTAAGGAGGTGACCTTCGTGGTACGCTCCGGCCCGGCCCTCAACGATGCCACCCTGGAGGACGCGGAGGAGGTGGGCCTCACCGGGATCTGCAGGGTGATCCCCTCCGGGACGGCGATGTCTGGAGTCTTCCTTCCTGCGGCCGGACCGGAGTTCCACCGGGCCTTCCGCGAGGCGGACCTCGTCCTGAGCAAGGGGATGGGCAACTTCGAGGGCCTCTCCGACGTTCCCGGGCCGATCTTCTTCCTCCTGGTGGCCAAGTGCGTGCCCGTGGCCCGGGAGTTGGGGGTCGGGGTAGGGGAAGTGGTCTTCAGGCGCTCTCGGAACTTCCGTCCCCGCGCAAAGGCAGGCTGAAGGAAACGGCTGTCCCTTCGCCGAGGCGGCTCTCGGCCCAGATCCTCCCCCCGTGGGCCTCCACAATGGCCTTGGCGATGGCCAGCCCCAGACCCGATCCCTGACCGCTGCGGGCAGGGTCCCCCTTGTAGAAACGCTCGAAGATATGGGGCAGATCCTCCGGGGGGATCCCCGGGCCCTGATCCCGGACCGTGACCACCGCCCCATTCCCTTCCCTCCGGACGGAAACGGAGACGGTGCCTCCGGCCGGGGAATAGCGCAGGGCGTTGGCTAGGATGTTCCCCAGCACCTGACGGATCCTCTTGGGATCGGCCTCCACCACGAGGCCTCTTCCGAGTTCAAGCTCCAGATGGATCCCCTCCTCGGCGGCCACCGGTCGGATCGCCTCGCATACCCGCTCCGCCAACTGTCCCAGGTCCAAGGGCTCCCGCTGCAAGGGGAGTTTTCCCGCCTCGGCCAGGGTGAGCTCCCGTAGGTCCTCCACAAGCTCCGCCAGCTGCAAGGTCTCCTCGTACACCGGCGCCAGGGATTCCTGGGACAGGGGAAAGACCCCGTCCAGCATCGCCTCCAGGTTCCCCTGGATCACCGTGAGGGGGGTGCGAAGCTCGTGGGCGATATCGGCCAGGAGGTGTTTACGGGCCCGCTCGGAGCGCTCTAGGCTCTCCGCCATGTGGTTGAAGGCCCGGGCCAACCGGCCGATCTCGTCCCGGGCCCGTATCCGCACCCGGTGGGAAAGTTCCCCCGCGGCTATCCGCTCGGTGGCGTGGATCAGGTGTCGCAAGGGACGCGCCAATTGGAAGGCAAGTACTGCCCCCAGTATCGCCGCCGCGGCTAGACCCATGGCCCCTCCCGCCAGGGAAGCCACCCGCACCTCCCTGAGGAAGCTCTCCTCCAAGGGCCCCACCTTTCCCACCGGGACCAGGGTCCCCACCACCTCCCCCTGGTGGACGATGGGGATCCCGTAGCGGAGCTCCTCCTGGGAAACGGTGCGGCCCATGTAGTCCGGCTCGCCACAGGCCACCACCTTCCCTCGGTTGTCCACCAGGATGTACTGCCCCAGAGGCCCCGACTGGCGGATCGCCCCGTGGGAGAAGGTGATGGTTACCTGGAAGGCGAAGAACCGGGAAACGCCTGCCCAGGAGTGGTTCTGAGCCCAGTAGGCCCCAAGAAGCTCCGCCAACTCCTGCCCTTGGGCCTGGCGCATCCTGGAGAGGTAGGCGGCGAAGCCACTCCTTATCCCGTGGGTGCTGAAGATGTAGGTGCCCCCCACCGCCAGCGAGACCGCCAGGACCATGGCCCCGAGCAGCTTCCAGCTGAAGGACATCGCCCTCACCCCCCGGGTTGGAACTTGTACCCCACCCCATGCACGGTGAGGATGAAACGGGGGTTCTTGGGATCAGGCTCTATCTTGTGGCGCAGGTTCTTTATGTGGGAGTCGATGGTGCGGGGAAAGGAAGCGTAGGTGCGCTCCTGGATAGCGGCCAGGAGCTCCCTGCGGGTGAAGACCCTCCCGGGGTGGCGGACGAAGTGAGCTAAGAGGTCGAACTCCGTGGGGGTGAGCTCCACGGGACGGCCGTTCAGCCGCACCTCATGGGCCGCAAGGTCCACCTCCAGGGGACCGAAGGAAAGTCGCTCCGGCTCCCGGGCCCCCTCGGCCCGACGCAGGACCGCCCGCACCCGGGCCACCAGCTCCCGCAGGGAGAAGGGTTTGGTCACGTAATCGTCCGCTCCGAGCTCCAGACCAGCCACCCGGTCCGCCTCTTCAGAGAGGGCGGTGAGCATGATGATGGGGACATCGGACTCCCTCCTGATCCTGCGGGCGAGCTCCAGCCCATGGATCTTGGGCAGCATGAGATCGAGGATGATGAGGTCCGGCTTCAGCTCCTTGAAGAGCCTCCAACCCTCCTCTCCATCGTGGGCGAGCTCCACCCGGTATCCTTCCCGCATGAGGTAAGCCTGGATCATGCGGGCTATCTCCCGCTCGTCCTCCACCACAAGCAGGGTCTTCATGTCACCCACGAAGTATAAGAGGGGCGCCTTCCTTTGCCCCTCCCCGGAGGCGGGCTCTCGCGTCCACGGCCTCCATTCCTAGGGCGATTGTGGAGGTCCACTCTGCAAGGATTGTGGAGGGCTTGCGGAGATCTCGTGGAGGGACTTACCATGGGAAAGCCATGTCCGAGGGATTGGAAGGCTTGCTCTTTCCCCGCTCCGTCGCCCTGATCGGTGCCTCCGGCAACCCGGGGAAGGTCGGTTATGCCCTGTTCCAAAACATGCGGCGCTTCCCTGGCCGCTTCTATCCGGTGAACCCCAAGCATCGTGAGATCCAAGGGATCCCCTGCTATCCCGACGTGGCCTCCCTCCCGGAGACGGTGGATCTCGCGGTGATCGCCATCCCCGCCGCCTTTGTCCCCGGGGTCCTGGAGGACTGTGGCCGGGCCGGTATCCGGAACGCGGTGGTCATCTCCGCCGGTTTCAAGGAAGCCGGTCCGGAGGGAGCCAAAAGGGAACAGGAGCTCGTACGCATTGCCCGCAGGTGGCGGATCAACGTCCTGGGGCCGAACTGCCTCGGCCTCATCTCCACCAAGGTGGGCTTGAACGCCACCTTCGCCCCCAGGGACGCCCTGCCGGGACACATCGCCTTCATCTCCCAATCCGGGGCCTTCTGCACGTCGGTACTGGATTGGGCTTGGAAGGAGAAGCTGGGTTTTTCCCACTTCATCTCCCTGGGAAACAAGGCAGTGCTCAGCGAGGTGGACTTCCTGCCGGCCTTCGCCGCGGACCCCGAGACGAGGGTGATCGTGGCCTACCTGGAGGGGATATCCGATGGGGGGGCCTTCATCCGCATCGCCCGGGAGGTGGTGCGGACGACCCCCTTGGTGGTCCTCAAGGCCGGACGCACCTCCGCCGGGGCCCGGGCTGTCTCCTCCCACACCGGGACCCTGGCCGGCTCCCAGAGGGCTTACGAGGCCGCCCTACGCAAATGTGGGGTGATCCAGGCTCGCAACGTGGAGGAGCTTTTCGATTACGCCTACGTCCTCGCCCGCCAGCCCCTTCCGCGGGGCGGGAAGGTGGGGATCATGACCAATGCCGGCGGGGCCGGGGTGATGGCCACCGACGCCGTGGAGGAACAGGGACTGGAGCTCGCTCGGTTCACTGAGGCTACGGCCAGGGCCCTGGCGGAATCGCTCCCTCCGGCGGCCAACATCTACAACCCGGTGGACGTCCTGGGGGATGCCCACGCTGACCGATATCGCCGTGCCTTGGAGCTGGTGGCAGGCGACCCCAACGTGGACATGGTGGTAGCCCTCTCGGCGCCAGCGCCCCTGATACCCTTCCCTGAACTCGCCGGGATCGTGGCCGAGGTGAAGGAGCGGTACGGTAAGCCCCTCACCGTTAGTTTCATGGCCGGAGAGCTGGGAGAGGAGGCGGAGGAACGGTTGCGGGAGGCCGGGGTCCCCAGTTTCTTCGATCCGGCCCGGGCCGTCAGGGCGCTGGCGGTGCTACACCGCTATGCCCGTATCAGGGGGCGCGAGCCGGAGGCGCCCCAGGTCTTCCCGGTGGACAGGTCCCGGGCCGAAAGGGTCATCCAAGAAGCCCTAAAGCGGGGGGAGTTGCAGCTCGGGGTGGAGGCCCTGGAGATCCTGGAGGCCTACGGGATCCCCGTCCCGCCCTATCGTCTCGTCCGGACGCCCGAGGAGGCCCAGGAAGCGGCCGCCGCCATCGGGGGGCGGGTGGTGCTCAAGGTGGTCTCCCCGGAGCTCACCCACAAGACCGACGTGGGGGGCGTGGTCCTGGGGGTCCCCCCGGAGGAAGCGGGGGCCAGGGCCCAGGAGATGCTCCGGCGGATCGCCCTGCGTTTCCCGAGAGCGAGGATCCGTGGGATTTTGGTCCAAGAGGAGCTTCCCCCTGGGAGGGAGCTTATCCTGGGAATGGCCCGGGACCCGCAGTTCGGTCCCCTCCTCATGTTCGGCCTGGGGGGGATTTTCGTCGAGGTCCTGCGGGATGTTTCCTTCGGCATCGCCCCCCTCTCGCCGGGGGAGGCCCGGGAGATGGTGGAGGGGATCCGGGGCTACCCCCTGCTGCGGGGGGTGCGAGGACAACCGGGGGTGGATCTGGAGGGGGTGACGGAGGCCCTGGAGCGTCTCTCGCAGCTTGTGGTCGATTTCCCGCAAATCGTGGAGCTTGACGTCAATCCGCTGCTCGCCTACCCTGATGGCGTGATGGCTGTGGATCTGCGGCTCACATTAGCGGGGGAGCGATGAGGATCTATATCGCGGCGGTGGAGGAGAAGGCCGGCAAAACCGCCCTGATCCTGGGGTTGGGGGCGTTGCTCGGGGAGCGGGGGACGGTCGGTTACCTGAAGCCCGTGGGTTGGGCCAACACCTATCGCTCCGGCAAGCCCTTCGATCGGGACGGCGAGGTCGTGGCCCGCGCCTTGGGCCTTCGGCGGGATCCGGGGGAGTTGGTGCCCGTCCTGGGTAGCGATTACCCCAGGTATTGGCGCCCTCCTCGGGACGCCTGGGAAGTGATCCGGGCGGCTGCCGAGGGCTGGGAGGCCGATTTCCTCCTCGTTGAGGGGAGGCAGTGGCTTGGACGGGGCCTCCTCTCGGGGCTCAGCGATGTGGCCCTGGCTGCCGGGCTCGAGGCGCCGATCCTCTTGGTGTCGAACTACGAGGGGGAAGCATCGGTGGACCGAATACTCAGGGCGCAGCGCACCATCGGCCCAGAGGCCCGGCTCCTGGGTGTGGTCCTCAACGGTGTCGCCGCGGATCCGGAGCTCCCGGAGGTTCGGGGCTACGTGGTGCCCTTCCTGGAGGAGCGGGGGATCCCGGTGTTGGGGGTGCTGCCTTTCGAACGGCGGCTGCGGGCCGTGCCCCTGGCGGAGGTGGTGGAAGCCTTGGGCGGAGAGGTCCTGGTGGAAGGGGATCCCCGGGCCGAGGTGGAGCGGTTCCTGGTGGGGGCCATGGGCGGCGAGGCGGCCCTGGGTTACCTGCGGCGGATCCCGGGGAAATTGGCGGTGGTCACCGGAGGGGACCGGGTGGACATCCAGGTTGCGGCCCTGGGCTGCCCCCGGGTGAAGGGCCTGATCCTCACCGGGGGCCTGCGGCCCGAGCCCTCGGTCCTGGCCCGGGCGGCGGAAACCGGGACTATCGTCGTCCTGGTTCCCCAGGACACCATGACCGCCGCCGAGACCGCCGAAGGGCTCATCGGCCGGGCCACCGTCTCCGAGGAGGCCTTGGGGGTCATGCGGGGGTTGGTGGCGGAGGGACTGGACCTGGAACGTCTGTTGGAGTACGCAGGGAGGTGATCCCCTGTGCGGCTGGGCAGATACCGCTTCGGCCGGATCGAGGTGGACGGCGTCCCCTATACCGAGGACATCCAGGTCCTACCGGACGGTGTCCGGGGTTGGTGGCGGAGGGAAGGGCATAAGGTCTACCCCGAGGACCTCCGGGAGGCCCTGGATGCGGAGCCGGAGCTCCTGATCATCGGCACCGGCTATTGGGGCCGGGTGCAGGTCACCCCCGAGGCCGAAAAGCTCCTGCGGGAGAAGGGAATTGAGCTCTTGGCCCTGAAAACCGCCGAGGCCGTGGAGGCCTACAACGAATACGCCCCCAAACGCCGTACCTGTGCCCTGTTGCACCTCACATGTTGATGCCCCGGCGTCTCCTGGGAGCCCTCCTCCTGGCGACGGCGCTCCTGGGCCGGGGGGAGGTGGTCCCCCTCTCCTTCGACTCCGCCTCCCGGGCGGTGGGGGAGGTGGCCCGGGCGTTGGGAAGTCCGGGCCGAGGACTCCTCGATCCCTACCCTGCTCTCGCCGCGCCATTCCTCTTCCTCCTGCGTCACCTTCCCCCAGAGTGGCGGACGGGGATCATCCGCTGGGGGATGTCCATCTCCCTGGGGAGCCCCCTGGGATCGTTCCAGGGGATCGCACCGGAGGATCCACTGCGGGATTACCTCCGCCGTTACCCACCGGGGCCCTATCCGGCGGTGGTGCTGGGGGATCCGAGCGGGGGGACGGCCCACCTCGCGGCCCTCTTAGGGGTCCCCCTCCTTCCCCCCTGCTACCTCCTCGGGGTACGCCACCGGATCTCTCCCGACGATACGCGTTCCTACGTCCGCCAGGGACTTGCCCTGGGGGAGATGTTGGGGCCGCGGGAGGGGTTCGAGGTGGTCATCCACTACGATCCCATACACGATCGTGATCTGGTTGCCCGGGCGGCTTTGGTGCGGGTGCGCTTCACCTCTCTCCCGAGAATCTATCGGGAATTCATCAGGGAACATCTCCGGCCCGGGGGAACCATTGTCCTCGCCGAGGACCGTTACAGCTGGCCCCAGGTGGAGCTCCTGCCGGGGATCTGGTTGCAGGTGGGGGGCTTAGGGGCTATTCCTCCAGAGGAATACACGCGGCGCTATCCCCTCCCCGGGGAACCCCGGATACGGCGGGAGTCGGAGTGGGGGACGCCAGAGGGTTTTTCCCAAGCGGTGGAGGAGTTCGCTGTGGAAAGCGGTTACAGGCTCATCCGGATCGCCGAGAACCACCCGGAGGGATTCTCCCGCCTTGCCTTCCGGGCCTACCGGGCCGCCGGGGCCAGGCTAGGGCTCGTGATCCTGGACTGTTTCACCTCCATGGATGCCCGTTTCTGCAGGCGGACCGGGATCGCTCCCTTACATCTTGTCTTCAACACCGCCGATTCCTTCTCCTTCGCCCTGGAGGAGCTCCAGCGGATCCATCCCCGTAAGATCTACCTCCTCCTCCACCCGAGCTTCTCCCCGCCCCCGGATCTGGTTCCCTTCGCCCGTTGGCGGGAGGCCCTGGGGGGAAACCTGGAGCCGCTTGTGGACGAGGACCTATGGCCCCAGGATCCCTACGCCCCTTTTTACGCCGCGGCCCGATTGGCAGAGCTCGAGGCCCGCTACGCCTTGGAGACGGACCTTTCCCTGGGAGTTGAGGCCCTTCGCTCGCTGCTTCCCTGAGCCTCCCTCAGGGGGACCAGGGCCCGCCGTCCCGACCCGTCCTCGAGGAGTGCGTAATCTACGCCGTAGGCCCGGCGGAGCTCGGATGGAATCAGGACCTCCGGGGGCCTTCCTTGGACGGTCACCTCCCCTTCCCGAAGCAGAGTCACCCACTGGGCGTAGCGCAGGGCAGTGTCAGGATTGTGGGATGTGATCAGGACCCCTAAGCCCCGGGCAACGATCCCCCGTACCAGGTCCAGCACCCGCAGTTGGTTCGCGGGGTCGAGGTGGGCATCGGGCTCGTCCAGGAGGAGGTACTTGGCTCCCTGGGCCAAGGCCCGGGCGATGAGGACCAAGCGAAGCTCGCCCCCGGAGAGCTCCGTGTAGGGCCGTTCCGCGAACCCCGAAAGCCCCACCGCTTCCAAAGCCCCCATGGCGATCCGGACATCGTCTGGGGAAGGGCCGGAGAGGGGCCCGAGGTAAGGGGCACGCCCCATGAGGACCACCTCCAGAACCCGGTACCCGAAAACGGGCCTGTGTAGCTGAGGGACGTAGCCGATCGCCCGGGCCCGCTCTCGTTGCGGGATCTCAGGGAGCCCCCTTCCCTCCAGGAGGACCTCACCGGCCCGAGGCCACCGCAGGCCCCCCAGACACTCCAGAAGCGTCGTTTTCCCCGAGCCGTTGGGACCGAGGAGGAAATGGACCGTTCCTGGGACCACCTCCAGGGACACCCCCCGCAGGACCTCGGTGCGACCGTCATAAGAGTAACGCAGCCGCTGGGCCACCAAGCTCATCCCCAACCCCCTCTCCCCTGCAGAAGACGCATGAAGAGGAGGAGGAACACCGGGACACCGATGATCCCTGTGAGCACCCCCAAAGGGATCTCGGTGCGCATGCTCCCCCGGGCGATGGCATCGAGCAGGAGGAGGAAGCTTGCCCCCAGAGCCGCCGATGCCGGGATCACCCGGGCGTGGTCCGGGCCCACCAAAGCCCGGGCCGCGTGAGGGGTGATGAGGCCAACCCAGCCGATGATCCCCGCCTTGGAAACCGCTGCCGCCACGAGCAACGTCCCCAAAAGCACATACCCCGCCCGGCAGCGGCGGACGTTCACCCCCAGGGAGAGAGCCTCCCGCTCGTCCAGGGAGAGGAGATTCACCCGCCAGCGGGAGAGGAAAAGGACCCCTCCCCCGAGGAGGCTTAAAGGCAGCAAGAGGGCCATATCGGACCAGCGGGCCCCGGACAACCCCCCCAGAAGCCAGTAGGTGATGGCCGGGAGCACCCCCAGGGGATCGGCCACGTACTTTATGAGCCCCAGCAGAGCACTGAAGAGGGAACCCACCAGGACCCCGGAGATCACCAAAACCAAAATTGATCCCCCGAAACGCCTGGAGAGGAAAAGAACAAGCCATACCGCCCCGAGACCGAAGGCGAAGGCCACGGCATCCACCAGGTACCAAGGCAGCCCCCAGAGGATGGCCAGGGCAGCTCCGAAGGCCGCCCCGGCACTCACCCCCAGGATTCGGGAGTCCACCAAAGGGTTGCGGAACATCCCCTGGAAGAGGGCTCCGGCCAGGGCGAGATCAGCCCCCACCACCGCCGCCTCCAGGCCTCGCGGTAGGCGCACCTTGAGGACCACGGCCCTGGCCGTGGGGGGGAGGTCGTGGCTCCCCACGAGAGCCCCCACCACCCCCTGGAAGCCCACCTTGTAGCGGCCCACGGTGAGGTAGAGGAAGAGAAGCCCGATGGGGAGAAGGAAAAGGGCGATACTTATCCTCGACCTCACCTCAGGATATCGGCCAATACCTCCTGGGGAAGCTCTAGACCGTAGAACTCTCGGTAAAAACGCTTCGCCTCCACCCCGAGATCAAGGGACAGGTCGGGGTGGAGCTTCAGGGCCATCCAGACGATCCCCAGGAAGGACTCCGGCGTCGGTATATCCCAGGGGGCGAGGACCCGGGGGAGTTTGTAAACCCTTCCCGAGCGCACCGCACCGATATCCGCCCATAGAGGATCGCCCAAGATATCCTCCGGGGTGACCCTCCCATACGGGGCGATGAAGACCACATCCGGGTTCCAAAGGAGGACCTGTTCGATGTTCACGCTCTGCCAGTAACCGGGGATTCCTCGGGTCACCGATCTCCCCCCGGCGAGCTCGATCATCGCGCTCTGGTACATCTCCCCGCTGGCCACCCTCAAGGGGTCGGTGCCCACGAAAAGGACCTTTGGCTTCTCGATCCCGGACGGGATGGAAGCAGCGATCTCTCGTGTCTTCTCATCGAAGTAGGAGATGAGCCGTGCGGCCCTCCCCTCTACCCCGAAGACTTTGCCCAAGAGGGAGAGGGCACCCTTTATCCCCTCTGGGGTCTCGGCGAAGAAGAGCAGCGTCGGAATCCCCACCTCTTCCAGGGCGGCCGCGAGCTCAAGGTCCTTCACCTTGCTCCCCAGGACGAGGTCCGGATCCCTGGCCAGGATCTCCTCCACGGTGGGCTTCCCCCTGTAGGCCTTGTGGGGGAGCTTCGGATCGATCGTCTCCAGGAGCGCCCAAAAGGGGGTGTCGGGCTTGAGGCCGATGTAGCTCCCCAAAACGAGCCTGTCCTGTACGCCCAGGGCATAGAGGTACCAGGTAATGACCCCGTAGGTGCAGATCACCCGTTGGGGGATCACCGGGAGGGAGACCTCCCTCCCCACCTGGTCTACCACGGTGAACCCTTGGGCGAGGGTAAGACCTCCCAGAAAGGATACGAGTAAAAGTCCGTACAAAAGCCGCTTCACTGCATCACCTCCTCACATACCCTGCGGGATAGCTCCCGCAGCCATCCCAGGGCGGCCCGCACTTGGCCGAGACGGAAGGAGCGGACCGCCCGGGCCACGAAGGGATCGCTACAACCCGGATCCCTCTCCGCGAGCTCCCTCTCCAGCCTCTCCATGACGGCGATCTGGGCGGTAATGAGCTGGGGAAGGCCCTCCGGGGCGACGCGCCTCAGGAGGCAAAGCTTGGCCAAAAACTCCACCCGCAGGTCCCTGGGGCAGACCACCGGGGAGAGAAGCCAGCGGAAGGCCTCCTCCCTCCCGGAGGACGTGAGGGTGTAGGTCTTACGGGGAGGGCCTTTGGGGGAGGGATGGGTATCGCAGCGGATGTCCCCCCGGGACTCCAGCCGTTTCAGGGCGAGGTAGAGACGGCTGGGGGCGATGTGCCAGATGCCCCCGATGAGGCTCCGAAGCTCATCCCGAAGCTGATAGCCGTGTTTCCCACCGGAAAGGAGAAGCGAAAGGACCGCGTACTCCACCGGGAAAGGAGCCTCAGCCATGGTGGCGTCATGGTACTCCAAAATGGAATAGCCGCCAACCCCGCAGGATCAGATCGCCAGCTGATGCACGAGCTCGTAGAGCCGGAGGTCGATGGCCACCTCCTTGCGGTTCACTTTCTCCAGAGGGACACGCACGATCTCTCCCCTCTGCCAGGCGACCATATGGCCGAAAAGTCCCGCCTTCACGTCCTCGGCGGCCTGGGCCCCGAAACGGGAGGCCAGGATCCGATCGGTGGCCGTGGGGGAGCCCCCCCGCTGTAAGTGCCCCAGCACCGTCACCCGGACCTCCAACCCGGTACGCCCCCGGAGGAAGTCGGCGATCATTCCGGTGGAACCGAGCCGCGCCGTGACACCCTCGGCCACAACGATGATGGAATGGTGTTTCCCCTTGCGGTAGAGGGCCGAGACCCGTTGGGCGAGTTCCTCCAGGGAGACCTCGACCTCCGGTACCAACACGATCTCCGCCCCGCCGGCGAGCCCCCCCATCAGAGCGATATAGCCCGATTCCCTCCCCATCACCTCTACCAGGAAGACCCGCTCGTGGGCCAGGGCAGTGTCGCGGATCCGGTTCAGGGCCCAGACCACGGTGTTTACCGCAGTATCAACCCCAACGGCGAGCTCCGTCCCCTCGATGTCGTTATCGATGGAGGCCGGGATCCCCACCACCTTCACCCCGCGTTCCGCAAGCCAGCGCGCCCCCTTGAGCGATCCCTCCCCGCCGATGACGATGAGGGCCTCGAAACCCTCACGCTCGATGGTCTCCAGGGCCTTGTGGCGGCCCTCCTCGGTGAGGAAGGCAGGGCAACGGGCGGTGTGGAGGAACGTGCCCCCGTACTCGATGATCCCGCCGACATCCCGCGGGGTGAGGGGGACGATATCCCCTTCGATCAAGCCGGCGTACCCCCGGCGGATACCCATCGTCTCCAAGCCCAGCTCCCAGCCCCGACGCACCGCGGCCCGTACCGCGGCGTTCATCCCCGGGGCATCGCCCCCTGAGGTCAATATCCCCACCCGCATAGCCACCCAGGATAAGCCCTCATCCCGCCCACCGCCAACACCGTCAATAGGCGATACGGAAGTCGGCGAACTCCCCGGTGGGCGTCTCCCAGCGGACCTCTACCCCGGTCACCCGGGCCAGGGGAGGACCCTGGTGGCACCAGGCGATGAGCTCCCGGAGCTTTTCCTCCTCGCCCTCGGCCACCACCTCCACCCGGCCATCGGGGAGGTTCCTCACGAACCCGACAAGCCCCAGCCTCCGGGCCACGTCCACGGTGTTGGCCCGGAAGAAGACCCCTTGGACCCTGCCGGAAACGGTGATGTGAACCCGGGAACGCATCCCAAACCTCCTGGCTAAAGAAGCTCCTCCACGCGCCGCAAAAAGCCTACGACCAGCCGGACCGTGGCCTCCAGGTCATCCAGGGAGAGAGTCGAGACCGGGGAATGGATGTAACGGCAAGGGACGGCCACCACCCCGGCTATGATCCCCCCACGCTCCAGGTGAATGGCTCCGGCATCGGTCCCACCGTAGATGGGGAGCTTGTACTGGTAAGGAACCCCCTCTTCCTCGGCCACGTGCTCCAGGAACTCCACCATCCGGCGGGGGACGATGAGGGAGCGGTCCGCCACGGTGATGGCCGGGCCTCGTCCTAACCGCACCGGCTGTTTCGCCTCCGGGACCCCGGGGATATCCGCCCCGATCGTCCCCTCCAGGGCCAAGGCCACCCGTGGCCCGATGCGGAAAGCGGCGGCCTTGGCGCCCCTGAGCCCGACCTCCTCGCAGACGGCGAAGTTCACCACGAGCTTGAAGGGCAACTCTTCCTTGGCCGTGCGTTCCAGTGCCTCCAGGGCCACAGCGCAGCCTGCCCGATCGTCGAAGGCCTTGCCGGTGACGTAGCCTCCCTTGATCACGGCGAAGGGGTAGTGGATGGTCGCCGGATCCCCGATCCGGACCCCCATGTCTTCGGCTTCCTCCCGGTCCCTCGCCCCCACATCCACGAAGAGGTCCTCGATGGGAACCGCCTTTTTGCGCTCCTCCTGGGAGAGGATGTGGGGCGGGGCGGCCCCGATCACCCCCAGTATCTTTCGCCCCGTCCGGGTGCGAATGGTGATCCGGTGTCCCAAAGGGACGCGCTCGTCCCATCCGCCCACCGGCGAGAGCCGCAGGAACCCGTCCACCTCGATCCAGCGCACCAAAAACCCCACCTCATCCATGTGGGCGTCCAGCATCACCACCGGTCCCTCGCCCCGGGAGCAGATGAGGTTCCCCAAGGGATCCACCTCGCAACCGTCGACATGGGGTGCGGCCATACCGCGGATGAGCTCTCGCACTTCCTCCTCGTGTCCGGCGACGCCGAAGGCGTCGGAAAGCTCTCGGAGACGTTCCAGAAGTTCCAACCTTCCTCCCTCCTCTATCCGTGCAAGGCCTTGTAGATTCCCTCCGCAAGTCGCCGGGGGAAGCCCGGCAGGGAAAGGAGCTCCTCCAAGGAAGCCTCCTTGAGGCCCTCCAGGGAACCGAAACGCGAAAGGAGGATAGCCTTCCGCTTGGGACCTATCCCCGGGATCCCATCCAAGAGGCTCTCCAGGGACCGCCTGCTGCGCAGTACTCTGTGATATTCCACGGCGAAGCGGTGGGCCTCGTCCCGGATCCGTTGCAGAAGGCGCAAGGCCGGGGAGCTCCGGGGAAGCCGCAGGGGCCCTTCCACCCCGGGGAGATAAATCTCCTCCTCCCTCTTCGCCAGGGCCGCGACATCGATCTCCCTAAGCCCCATCTCCTCCAGGACCCTGAGGGCCACGTTAAGCTGCCCCTTTCCCCCGTCCACGAGGATCAGGTCAGGCAACTCCCCGAATCCGCCCGGGGGCCTCATCCCTTGGAGCTCCTCCAGGCCGTGGCGGAGGCGCCGCCGCAGAAGCTCGGCCATCATGGCGTAATCATCCGGCCCCGGGGTGCGGATGCGGAAGCGACGGTAAGCTTCCCTCTTGGGCCTTCCCCCCACGAAGACCACCATGGAGCCCGTGGCCTCCCGCCCCTGGATGTTGGAGACGTCGTATGCCTCGATCCGCCAAGGCCGTGCCCGAAGGTCCAGGATCCGGGCGAGCTCATCCAGGGCGTCCTCCTCACTGGAAGGGGCCTCCTGCGGCAGACGTTGCAGGAGCAGGGCGGCATTCCTCTGGGCGAGCTCTACCAGCTCCCGTCTCTTTCCCCGCCGGGGTGCTTTGACCTCCACCCTCCCTCCCCGGCGGGAGGAAAGGCAACCTGCTAGACCCCGATCCGGGATGGGGAAGGGAAGGAGGACCTCTTGGGGGACCGAGCTCGCCCGTGCGTAATACTGATCCAGGAACTCCTCCAGGGCACCTTCGGGATCGCTCTCCCGGGGAAGGACCAAGGGGAACCCCTCCTTCCCCAGGAGCCTTCCCTCGCGCACCAAGAGCACGACGCCGTAACCTCTACCCTCCCCCAGGGCGATCCCTACGGCATCCAGATCCCGCCGCTCCGGCAGCGCCACCGCCTGGCGTTGCCGTAGCCTATCCAGGGCCTGGAGCTGATCCCTGATCCTGGCGGCCTCCTCGAACTGCTCCGCGGCGGCTGCCTCCCGCATCCTCTCCTCCAGGTGGGAGACGAGCCGCTCCACCTTGCCGGAGAAAAAGAGGACCGCTTCCTCGACGTAACGCCGGTAATCTTCCGGGGAGATGAGGCCGGCACAGGGGGCGGGGCATTTGCCCAGGTGATAATAGAGGCAGGGGCGGTATCTCTTCCCTCCCTCCAGGTCCAGGTTACAGGTGCGCAGGGGGAAGAGCTTTTGAGCCAGCCGTAGGAGGCGCCGCAGATCCCGGGAAGAGGTGAAGGGCCCAAAGTAATGCGCCCCGTCCCGCTCGGGGCGCCGCACCACCTCGATCCGAGGGAAGGCTTCGGCGGTGATCTTCACATAGGGGTAGCGCTTGTCGTCCCGAAGCCGGGTGTTGTATGGGGGACGGTGCTTCTTTATCAGGGCATCCTCTAGGACCAGCGCCTCTGTCTCGCTGGAGGTGACGACGAAATCCAGGTCAACCGCTTCCTCCAGGAGCCGGGCCACCTTGGGACGCGAACTTTCCTCACCGTGGAAGTAGCTCGCCACCCGGTCCCGCAACGAGGAGGCCTTCCCCACATAGAGGACCCTTCCCCCGGGCCCTAGGAAACGGTAAACCCCAGGGGAACGAGGGAGGCCTTTTGCCTTCTCCTTGAGCCCCTTCGGGGACGCCATCCCGGGAAGATTTTACCAGGGGCAGGTGACGGCCTCCGTTTCCGGACGCGGCCGGGAAGGGGTAAGTTAGCAAAAGATGTTGATCTGGATTGGCCTGGTTGCCGTGGGGGTATCCGCCCTCGGGGCGTGGATCCTCATCCCCAGGCTCGAGCGGGCCGGGATCGTGGGGCCCGACGTGCACAAGCCCGGGAGGCCTGAGATCCCGGAGATGGGGGGGCTTGCTCTGGTGGCCGGGTTCGGGGCCGGGGTTCTCCTCGGGATCGCCCTCACTACCTTCTGGCCTCCCTTCCCCCGGCTCGATACGGTGCTGCTTTTGGCGGTCCTGACCGTGGTGCTGCTCGTCACCCTCATCGGGGTGATGGACGATCTCATCGGCATCCGCCAGTGGGTCAAGGCCCTCCTCCCCTTCGTGGCGGCCCTGCCCCTGGCCGTGGTACGGGCCGGGGTATCCACCGTGACTCTCCCCTTCATTGGCCGGTTGGATTTCGGGATCTTTTACCCTTTGGTCCTCGTTCCCCTGGGGATAACCGGAGCGGCCAACGCGGTGAACATGCTGGCCGGGTTCAACGGGCTGGAGCTCGGGATGGGGATCACTGCCATGGGCACTCTAGCGGTCATCGCCGCAGGACTCCATGCCACCGTTTCTTTAGCGCTGCTTCTGGCGGGGATCGGGGCGAGCTTAGGGGTTCTAATTTTCAACTGGTATCCGGCCAAGGTCTTCGTCGGCGATGTGGGGACCCTGTCCCTGGGGGCGATCATCGCCGCGGCGGTGATCGTGGGCAACTTCGAGTGGGCCGGGCTCATCGTGATCGTACCTTACGCCCTGGATTTCCTCATCAAGGCCGCCCACGGGTTTCCAAAGAGCTTTGGCGAACTCCGGGAGGACGGGAAGCTCCACTGTCCCCAAGGGGGTCCTGTGGGGTTGGCACAGCTCGTGCTGAAGCTGACTGGGGGCTTGCATGAGCGCACCCTTGTCCTGGTATTGATCGGCCTCGAGGCCCTCTGCGGCATCGCCGCCATCCTCCTCTATTGGAAGGTCATCTAGGCAGACCTCAAGGGAAGCGTCCTTGACGGGTGGGAGAGATGGAGCTAGTTTAGTCACGGTTCCTATGTCCCAGGGAGAGAGAATCACGCGGTCGGAGGCTCTGGCCTGGGCCAGGGGAGAGCTCAGGCGGGTCGGGATACAGGCCCCGGAGCGGGAGGCGCGCCTCATCCTCCTCCACGTGTTGGGGGTATCGCCCCTGGAGCTACACCTCGATCCCACGGCTCCCCTGGACGGCGCCTGGGGGCGGTTCCGGGAACTCGTCCTGCGGCGGGCGGAGCGCTACCCCCTGGCTTACCTCCTGGGGGAGGTTGGCTTCCTGGACTTCACGTTACGGGTGGAGTCCGGTGTCTTCATCCCCCGCCCTGAGACCGAGGGCTTGGCGGAGATCGCCCAGGGGATCTGCCGCTCCCTGGAACCCGGGGCAGAGGTGCTCGATCTCGGGACCGGGACCGGCGCTTTGGCCATCGCCCTGGCCCGCTGCCGGACGGACCTGCGGGTGGTGGCAACCGACATCTCCCCGGCGGCACTGGAGTGTGCCCGGGGGAACGCCCAGCGCCTCGGGCTGGAGGGGAGGATCGAGTTCCTCCTTTCCGACTGGTTCCAGGGGCTCTCCGGCCGTTTCCAGCTCATCGTCTCCAATCCCCCTTACATCCCGAGCCCCCTGATCCCAGGCCTTGATCCCGAGGTGGCTTTGTACGAACCTAAGGAGGCTCTGGATGGGGGGGAGGATGGGTTGGACGCCATCCGCGCGATCTTGGTGGAGGCCCCACGGTATCTCACCGAGGGAGGTTGGCTCCTCTTAGAGATCGGTGATGGACAAGGGGAGGCCGTGGCGAGCCTCGCGGCGGACGCCGGCCAGTGGACGGAGATCGAAGTGGAACCGGATCTTTGCGGGAAGGGAAGGTATTTCATCGCCCGATGTTCGGCGCCTATGAGATAGCGGTCCAGGTATCCGAGCTCCGTTACGTCACCGACGAGGGGGTGGCTGTCTTCGACGGCCTCTCTTTCTCCCTTCCTCGAGAGGGGATCCGTTTCGTGGTGGGACCACCGCTATCGGGAAAGACGTTGCTTTTAAAGCTCATCCTGAGGGAGTTGAGGCCTACCAAAGGGCAGATCCTGGTGGCCGGCAAGAACGTTTTGCGGCTCTCCCCGCGGAAGTTCCGGGCCTTTCGCAAGCACATCGGGTACCTCCCTTACCCTCCCGTCGTCCTGGAGGGCCGCACCGTCGAGGAGAACATCCTCTTCAAGCTGCGGGCCCTGGGGATCGGTGGGGAACAGGGAGAGGAAGGGCTGCAGAAGGCCCTTTCCCTCACGGGGCTCGAGCCACTGAGGGATCTGCCGGTGGAGGAGCTTGGAGAGCTGCAGCGGGTACTTTTGGGGCTTGCAGTGGGTATCTGCAACGACCCTCCTGTGCTCCTCTGTGATGATCCCTTCCGGGACATCACCTCTCAGGTGGACAAGGAAAGACTGCTCCGCACGTTGGAGGCCATCAGGAGAGGGGGTATTTCGATCCTCGCCACCACCCGCGAAGGGGAACTCTTGCGGCGTTCCGGAGTGTCCGAGGAGGACATGGTGCTCCTGCGGCCGGAGGTGACGGTTTGAGGGGGTCATTCCTTTTCGTCTTCGGTGATCTCCTACGGCGGGCCCTGAGGCGACCGGGGATATGGGCGGGGTTCGTGGGGGCGGTGACCCTGGCTGCGGTCTCCTTGAGCGCTTTGGTCTTTCTGCAGACGGACGGGATGGATCAAGGCAAATCCCGGGAACACTGGTACGTCCTTTGCACCCTCTCCGTCCTCCTGTCCGAGAAGAGCATCAACGCCTTGGCCTGGGAGATACGGGAGATGCCCGGTGTGATCGGAGTTTCCTTCCGTTTCGCCGGGGACACAGCTCCAGGGTACGGGACGGTGCCGGAGCGGTCACTGATCGTCCGGGTTCGGGACGAGGGCACGGCCCGTGCCTTAGCGATGAAGCTATCCAGCAAGGAAGGGATCGAAGCCACGGAGACAGTCCACTACCTCTCCTCCCCCCCGGCGAGCCTTCCCCCACTCTCACGGCTCCTGGCCCTGATCGGCCTTATCTTCGCAGTGTTCGTGCTTCTGCTCTCGGGGAGAACCGCCTTCGGGTGGCTCCTCAAGCACTGGGGACAGGAATGGGAACTTCTCGGGGCCGCGGGGCTCAGCGGCTGGGAACGGATGTTGCCTCTGCTTGCCCTTTCTCTCCTCTGTGGCCTGTTCGGTGGCCTGGTCTATCTGGCGTTGTACCTGGGGCTACGGGGTTACTTGGGGGGGATGGAAGCGGTGCGTCAGGTGGCCCCGGGATATTTCAAGGCTGGCGTTTTTCCCTATCTTCTCTCGTTCGTTGTCGCCCCACTTCTTGGGCTTCTGGCGGGCGGGGTGGGGATCCTCTCCACGCTTCTTTCTCCCCGCCGTCTTCCGGAGCTAGAGCTTTCAGAGGGCTAATTCGCTGGCGTCCCAGGACGTCCAATCCCCGTTGCAACAGGTAATAGATGCCACAACCGACCTCCAACAGCTCCAGAAAACGAAAGACAAGGATGTAAGCCAGGGCTTTATCAGCCCCGATGCCTACCATCCTCAAAATGCCGAGCTTACCTCCTTCGGCGATCCCCATCCCGGCCGGGGTGATCCAGAAGAAGGCGGAGAGGACAGCGTTTAAGCTGTAATAGATGGAAAGCTGCGGGAAGGTGAACCATTCCCCCAGTCCCACCCCGAAGAAAACTTGGGGACGGATGTAATAGCAGAAGGCACCCAACGCCTGGAAGACCAGGGCCAGCAGGGTGTACATCGGCCGATTGAAGAGCAGGGCAGCGCTGTCCTCCACCTCCCGCAAGGCCCTCTCCGCGCGCCCGAAGAACCGCACTCGGGGGAAGCTCTTCCCCAAACGACCGAAGAGCCGGCTCACTACCCGGACCTTCCGTGCCAGAAGGAAGAAGGCCACCAGGACCGAAAGGAAAAGGATCCCCAGTCCCACAACCAACACCTTCTTATCGAAAAGGGGGACTTTTGGGGAAAGGAGCACGAAAAAACCACCCAAAGAGGCGAAGATCAGCATGCTTAAGGTCCCAAGCATCCGTTCTACGATCACCGTGGCGGTGACCATGGTGGCCGGCACCGTGCTGGAGGAAACAAGCATCACACGCACCGGCTCCCCGCCCATATAGGCTGATGGGGTGATGTAGCTGATGGCGAAACCAGCAACTATGGCCCCTAAAGTGCGTCCCCAGGGGACCCGGGCCCCGAATGCCCGTAGGAGGCTCTGCCAGCTGAGGTTCCAAGAAAGGACGCTGAAGGAGACCACAGCGGCAGCGGCGGCGAAGCCTTTGATACCTATGGCCCTGATGTTCTTGAGGACGTCCCCGGGACCGGCAATGGCCAGAACGTAAGCGAAAAGGCCCAATCCCAGGAAGCCCAAGCCCCAGAAAAGGATTTTGCGTCGCATCTGTCCCCTAAAGATAGCCGTAACCCCGCAACCGCTCTATGAGCTCCCCTTCCCGCCTGGCTTTCCTTGGTTCCTCACCGGAGGGGATACGACTCACCCGCAGTTTCCCTTCGGGGAAAAGCTCCTCTAAAGGGCGGCCGTCCATGGTGGTGGGAAGGGGAGCCCCCAGGAGGCCGAGAACGGTAGGTGCCACGTCCCACAGTCGTGCTCCCTGGACCTTACGGTGGGCGACCCCTTCCCCGTGCACGAGGAGCATACCCTGGAGGCGATGCCCCCCTTTGACAACGGAGGGAGTGAAGATCTCGCGGGAGAGGAAGAACCCGAGCCCTTTGGCGAAGGTGCGCATCCCCCGGGAGAGGAAGAGGATATCCGGGCCGAGGTGAGCCCGTGGCCCCTTATAAACCTCTTCCCCGAAGAAGACCTTCCCCAAAAGGGGCTTCCCATCCGGGGTTCTGAGTTCCCGCAGGCCTTGGACGATCTCCTCCCGCACCCTCCGAGCCTCTTTCTCCCCCAGCAGTCCCAAGGGCTCCCGCCCCCGGCGGTTGAGGTAGATGTGGCCCACCTCGGCGTGGGAGTAGGCCACGGTGCGGCGCCAGTCTATGTCCCTGGGGGTGAGGAAGATGCCCCTGAGAAAGGTCGCCACTCCCCCCCGGGCCCAGATATCCCCGAAATCCCGGAGGAGCCCCAGACGCCGGGCCAGCGGGTAGAGCCTCTCTCCCAGGGTGTGGAGGCGCCTGGGAGTGATCCCCGCCCGGAAGAGGGTCCGCCGCAAGAGGCTCCCTGGGCGGCTCTTCAGCCTTAGGTACCCCTCCCGCAGGAGCCATGTGTTCACGTGGAAGTCGTAGACCGCTTCCCCCATGCCGTGATCGGAGAGGACGAAGACCCACCGGGGCCTCAGGGCCTCCACCAACCTCCCCAGCTCCCGATCCACGGCGGCGAAAACCTCCTCCACCTCCTTAGATCCGAAGAGGTAATGTTGCACTGTATCGGTGACGTGGAAATGGATCCCCAGGAGCCGTGGTCGGTAGCGGCGGGCGAGATGGAGGGCCGCCTCACCCATAGCCCGGGCGAAGCCCACCAGTTCCACCGCCCATTCCTCGGGGGAGATCGCCCTGGTCCACTCCGGAGGGGAGAAGCGGAAATCCGGCACGGCCTTCCGCAGGAAGGCCAAGGCCTCCTCGGGGAAGGAGCTAGCCTGGGGAGGAGCGAGGAACCCCGGAACCCAGAAGCCCTGCACCTCCCGGGGGGGCCAGCTCAGGGGGAAACCCAGGACCCCCACCGGCTCCCGGCGGCCAACCACCTCCCAGAGGGTCGTTGCCCCCAGAGAACGGCTGTCTACCAGGACTGTCTCATAGGAGCCCTCGATCCGCTTCGCCCAGCCGAAGACCCCATGCACGCCGGGGTTGGCGCCGGTATGGAAACTCGCCCAGGCCGGGCCCGTGATAGGGGGGATGGTGCTCTCCAGAGGACCGAAGGCGCCACTTTCCCTCAGCTCCGCGAGGTTTGGGAGAACTCCCTTCTGCGCCCAACTGGAGACCCTCTCCGGTGGGGCACCGTCCCAGGTCACCACCAATAACTCACACATCCTCCCTCCTCAGCCAGCAAGTACCGATGTAAAGCCAAATGTGGTGGAGAACATAACCCGGACTCAGGCTCCGGGGGGAGACCTCCACGGAGAGATACGGGAGATAGATGATCCGGCCTACCCGCCGTAATTTGAGTCCGAGCCTCACATCCTCCGCCTCTTGGTAGGGGCCTCGGGGACCCAGGAACCCACCCACTTTCAGGAAGGCCTCCCTGCGCACGGCGAAGTTGGGGCCACAGAAGAGGGGGATCCCTAGCCGCCAGTTCACCCGCTGAAAGAGGGCGTAAACCCAGGCCGACAGGGGATATCCCTGGGGGCTTACGGTTCCAAAGGACCCCACGACCGCCGGATCCCCGAAGGGGGAAACCAACCGCTCGAGCCAATCCCGGGGTACCAGGGCATCGGCATCGGTGGAGGCGATGACCTCGCCCGCAGCGGCTTGGAACCCAGCGTGTCTAGCACGCCCCACCCCTGGCTCATCCAAACGAATCACCCTCGCCCCGTGGTCCTTCGCCACCTGGGCGGTTCGGTCGGTGGAAGCCGAGTCCACCACGATCACCTCGAGGGGTTTCAGCGTCTGGTGGGCGATGCGTTGCAGGCAGTGGGGAAGGAACGCCTCCTCGTTCCGCGCCGGGATCACCACCGAAACCCTCATCGCTCCAGGAGCCCCCGATACACAGCGAGGAGTCTGCGCCCAACCGCCTCCAGGGAATGGGCCCGGGCGAATTCCCGGGCCCCCCGGGAGAGCCTCTCCCACAACCCAGGATCGTCCGCCACTGCCCGGATGGCCTCCGCGAATTCCTCCACCGACCTTCCCTTGAGACAGTGAATCCCGTGCTCCAACCCGGAGAAGGCCGGCACATCCCGCAGCACCAAGGGCCGTCCCAAGGCGGCCGCCTCCAGAACCACCAAGGGTTGGTTCTCCCCCTGAGTGGGGAAGAAGAAGAGGTCACACGCCGCGTAAGCCCCCTCGGACTCCCGCACGAACCCCGGGAAACGCACGTTACTGGGTGCCCGACGGATCTCCCACTCCATCCGAGGATAAAACGCCAGAGGCCCCCAGCGCTGGCCGAACCAGATGAAATCCATCTCCGGAAGCTGTCGGGCCACCGCGATGAAATCCAGGATCCCTTTGCGGGGAAGGATGTTCCCGGCGGAATAGACACTGAACCGGGAGAGTCCCAACCTCCGACGCCAAAAGGCCCTCCTCTCCGGCAGGTAGCGAAAGCGCTCGGTATCCACCCCGTTGCTCACCACCTCCACCGGACCCAGCCCCCGGCCGCGGAGCTCCCGGGCGGCGAACTCCGAGGGTGCCAGGATGAGGTCCGCTCGGCGGTAGAAACGATGGAGGAATCTCTCGTAAGCCGGCGCGAGCAGGGAGGTTCCGGTGAAACCACCGGAGAAATCGTAACGTCCGATGGAATGAGCGCTTACCACCACCGGGATCCCCCGCCGCTTCGCCCGGGAAAGAAGTCTCCAGGAGCGGGGCCCAAAGAAATGAAGGTGGAGGATGTCATGGTGGTCTCCGGGATCGGTGGTCACCCTCGCCCCAACAGCCCGTAAGGCCCGCAGGTGATTCCAAAAGGCGCTGTAAATACCGGAGCGGGAAAGCAAATCGCCAAGCTCAAGGTAGAGACAGACCTTCATCGGCGACCAACTGTAGCCCACCACAACATCCTGCTCACCCTTGGCACCCCCCGGAAGTAGTAAAAGATTGTCTTCGAGCTCTTAAATCTGCGGGGGGAACTAAGCACACAGAGTTTTGGGATTGCAACCAACCTCCCAAGCCGGATGAGTTTGAGCCCCAACCAAAGGTCTTCATACTCGGGATAGCCATAAACGAGGTTCCCTTTGGGGGTATAGAACCCGTTAACAGCCTCAAAAGCAGAGCGTCTGACAGCGAAGTTCTGCCCTGGAAGGCCACCAAGGCCGAAGACGTTGAGGAAGCGCCTGCCGTTATTAAAGATCCAGGCAAGGGCTTTCAACTCATCCCCGTAAACCACATCCCCGTACGTTCCAACGACATCAGCCGCAGAGAAGGGGGCGGTGAGCCGCTCGAGCCAATCCCGGGGGACAATCGTGTCAGCGTCGGTCGAAGCGATGACATCACCTTTTGCCTCCTCGAACCCCGCCTGGCGTGCCCGAGTGATCCCAGGCTTCTCAAGCCTTACGACCTTAGTCCCAAAAGCACGCGCAATCTCCCCGGTCCGGTCGGTGGAAGCCGAGTCCACCACGATCACCTCATAGGGCCTCAGGGTTTGTTCGGTGATGCGTTCCAGGCAGCGGGGAAGGAACGCCTCCTCGTTCCGCGCCGGGATCACCACCGAAACCCTCATCCGACTGATTCCCCCTCGAGGTACTCAAGCAGAAGCTCCAGGGCCGCTTGGGAGGCCGAGTGTTTGTTCCCTCGCCTCCCTCCCACCAAGCGCAGCTCCCGCACCTCCGCCCCCCCGGGGTGGGCCAGAGCCACGTAAACCAAGCCCACCGGTTTCACAGGGGTCCCTCCACCCGGACCTGCGATCCCGGTGGTGGAGAGTCCGAGATCCGCTCCCAACAGCCGCCTCACCCCTTGAGCCATGGCCAGAGCGCACTCCCGAGAGACCGCTCCCACCGTCCTTAAGATCTCGGCTGGAACCCCCAGGACCTCCTCCTTTACAGCATTGGAATAAGCCACGACCCCGCCCCGGAAATAGTCCGACGATCCCGGGACATCCGTGATCAAGGAGGAGAGAAGGCCGCCGGTGCAGGACTCCGCTGTGGCCAAGCTCAGGCCCTTCCGCCGCAGGAGCTCACCGATCCTCTCTTCGATCATCCCCTTCCCCTTTCAGGAGCTCCCATAGCTCCTGGATCACGATCACCAGATCGTCCCGGATCACGACCTCCGCCAATCCATCGTAGGGCGTGGGATCCCGGTTGATGATAGCTACTGTCGCCCCGTGCCTTGCCGCGAGAGGCACGAGTCTCTCTGCTGGCCATACCAGGAGGGATGTGCCGAGGACAAGGAAAAGATCGGCCTTCTTCACCTCCTCCAGGGCCTGGGAGAAGATAGGAGGCATCTCCTCGCCGAAGAGGACCACATCCGGCTTGATAAGCCCCCCACAATCGCAACGCGGCACTCCATCCCCCTCCATCCGCTTCAAGAGCTCCCCGAGGGGATAAACCCGACCGCAGGCTGTACAGATGCCCCGGTCCGCCCGGCCGTGGATCTCCAGGACCCGCTTCGATCCGGCCCGACGGTGTAGGCCATCGATGTTCTGGGTGATCACCCCCCTCAACATCCCCCGTTCCTCGAGCCAGGCCAGGAAGCGATGGACCACGTTGGGCTCGGCCGCGGCCATTACCTGGAAGCGGTACGACCAGAACTCGTAAAAACTCTTCGGGTCTCGCTGGAAGGCATCGATGGAGGACACCTTCCCCGGATCGTACTTGCGCCAGAGGCCATCGGGCCCGCGGAAGTCCGGGATCCCGGAAGGCGTGCTCACCCCGGCTCCGGTGAAGGCCCACGCATCGTTGCTCTCCTGTAACAACTCCGCTAAACGCCGTATCCCCTCGCGCGCCATCTCCCGAGCTCTCTTATAGATTCTGCGGCCGCGCTGAGCAAGCTGCCACC
>CAYTCK010000003.1:0-16924 GCA_964436445.1 uncultured Thermotogaceae bacterium
GGTTCGATATCGGCTCAAGGGACGCGTACATCCGCGCAAACCTCCACTTCAACGGTGGTAAAAGCTGGATCTCTCCGGAGGCCACGATCCGGGACTCCGCGATCCGGGATTCGGTGATCCTGGACGACGCCGTCATCGAGGGCTGCGTCCTCACGGGTTGCGTCGTGGACGGGGGGACACGTCTCCAAGGGGTGACGCTGCGCGATGCCATCGCGGGGCGGGGGACAGATCTCCGCCGGATCCCTTAGCCCAGCTTGCGGCAAAAAAACCGCTTGAAAAGGGGAGAAAAGCCGTTATCCTCCCCGGGACCATGGGCAGTGTAACGGTGATTCGACATCCCCTGATCCAGGCCAAGCTCACAAAACTCCGGGACAAGAGGACCGATCGACTCCTCTTTCGCCAGATCCTGGAGGAACTCACGGCCTTTCTGGTCTACGAGATCACCCGGGATTTCCCCTTGAGGGAAGTGGAAGTGGAGACGCCCCTGGAACGCACCAAGGGGGGCGAGCTCGCCAAGCCGGTGGTATTGGTGGCCATCATGCGGGCGGGGATCGTGATGACCGATGGGGTGCTGCGTCTGATCCCCAACGCCCGGGTGGGACACATCGGGATCTGGCGCGATCCGGAGAGTCTGAAACCGAATCTTTATTACAGAAAACTCCCCAAGAACCTCCCCCAGGCCTTGACGATCGTGGTGGATCCCATGTTGGCCACCGGGGGTTCGGCGGCCCTGGCGGTACGTTTGGTGAAGGAGGCTGGGGCCAGGGACATCCGGTTCCTGTGCCTGGTGGCAGCTCCAGAAGGCATCGAGGCTTTCCGGAAGGAGCATCCCGACGTCCCCATCTACACCGCTGCCGTGGACCGCGAACTCAACGACCACGGCTATATCCTGCCTGGGCTCGGGGACGCTGGCGACCGGCTGTTCGGCACCTGAGCACAGAGAAGGAGGAGAGATGAGGCGTTACGCTCTCGTTACCGGTGGGTCCCGGGGGATCGGGGCGGCCACCGCCGTCCTCCTGGCCGCCAAAGGATGTGATGTGGCCTTGAGCTATCGCAGCCAAAGGGTGAAGGCCGAGGAGGTGGCGGCGGAGATCGAGCGGTTGGGGCGGAAGGCCGTGGTCCTCCAGGCGGACCTCGCCGAGCCCGAGGAGGCTCGCCGCCTGGTGCGGGAGGCGGCCGAGGCCTTGGGTGGGCTGCATATCCTGGTGAACAACGCGGGTTACTCCCAGCACGCCAACTTCGACGAGCTATCGCTCGAGGACTGGGAGCGGATGCTCCGGGTGAGCCTTGTCTCCCCCTTCTTCGCCATCCAAGCCGCCGTCCCCTACATGCGGGAAGCCGGCTTCGGCCGCATCGTGAACGTCTCGTCGCTGCGGGCCCTCACGGGATCGGACCACGGGGCCCATTACGCCGCCTCCAAGGCGGGCCTGATCGGCCTCACCAAATCCCTGGCCCTGGAGCTCGCGCCCTATGGGATCACAGTGAACGCCGTCTGCCCCGGGTACACCGCCACCGACATGACCCGGGAGGCCCTGAAGCGGCACGGGGACGAGATCCGCAAGCAGATCCCCTTGGGCAGGGAAGCCTCGCCGGAGGAGGTGGCGGCGGCCATCGTCTTCCTGTGCTCCGACGAGGCGGCCTACATCACCGGCGAGACCCTCTCGGTGAACGGCGGGATCTACATGCGCTGATGGATTGGACCCTGGGGCTCTCAGCATTCATCGGTCCCGGGAGGGATCACCGTTTTTGGTTCCGGGTGGCCAAAGAACTGGGATTGGGGGCGGTTGAGCTCCGGGCGGAGCCCCTTTTCTGCCACCCGGCATACCTGGATCGGTCCGCCCGCCGCGAGATCTCGAAGGAAGCCAGGGATCTTTCGTTGAGTCTTCATGCCTCCATCCATGGCCCGAACCTGGCTAGCCTGAACCCCCGCCTGGCTGCGGCTTCCACGGAGGACCTCCTGGAGACCGCGGAGCTGGCCGCGGAGCTCGGCGCCCGGGTCGTGGTTTTCCACCCCGGGACACTGCCCGGGGAATATATAGGAGTCCCTGGGGCGCTGGACCGGGCCCGGGACGCCCTCCGGCGGGCCCTGGAACGGGCTGTCCCCCGGGCCGAGGAGCTGGGGGTGGTGCTCGCCCTCGAGAACAAGCAGAAAAGCAAGGGAAGGGATCTCGTCCTCACACCCCAGGAACACGTGGAGCTCCTGGTGGAATTCCCCGGCCTCAAAGCCTGTTTGGATTTCGGGCATTTGCATACCCTGGGGCTCGATCCCCGGGGGTTCGTGACGGCCCTGGGGGATAAGCTGGTGCACGTGCATCTCCACGATAACCACGGCGAGGGGGACGAGCACCTCCCTCTCGGCCAGGGGACACTGGACTGGAAGGGAGCTCTGGGGGCCCTGCGGGAGGCGGGGTACCGGGGGACGGTGATCCTGGAGATCCCGGACCTCGAAGGATTGGTGGGCTCGGTGGAGGCGGTGCGGCGGTGGGCGGCCTGAGGTGGCTCTGGTCCTTCTTCCTGGCCAACGTGGCCGGGGGGATCTCCTCCCTGCTCGTTCCCCTGTACGTCTATTTCCTGGGAGGAAGTGCCGGGGACGTGGGCGCCATCACCGCCCTCTCCAGCCTGGCCGGGGTGTTGGGGGGCCTCATCTGGGGGAGGGCGGCGGACCGGACCATGAGCCGCCGGATCTTCATCGTGCTGGGGTTCGGGGGGTTCGGGAGCTTCTACCTCTTTCTCCCCTTGGTGCGACACGTGGGGGGGCTCTTCTGGCTCAGCTCCGGTGCCAACTTCCTCTGGATGGCCCAGGCCGTGGTGGCCAGCCTCCTCATTTTGGAGAGGCTCCCCCAAGCGGACTGGGAAGAGGGCCTGGGGCGTTTCAATCGCTACGCCGCCTTCGGTTGGATGGTCGGATTGGGGTTCGGATCCCTGTGGACCGGGCTTCTGCCGGGGACCATCGGCGAGGGATGGGCCCTGAGGGCCCTGGGAGTCTTCACGGGTCTCGCCGCGGGTGGGGCGGCCCTCTGGATCTGCCTGTCCCTCCCGGAGCCCACCCGGCCGAAGCTGGAGCGGACTTTCGTGGGGACCGTGGTGGCGGTGGGGAACTTCCTGGTGGAGCGGTTCCGCTATGCTCCCGCTCGGCTCTATTACCTCCTCGGTCCCCGCCAGATCCTGCGGCTCCTCCAGGGGAAGACCCGTCTCGGCCCGGAACTCACCCTTTACTTCTACGGGATCCTTTTGGCCTCCACGGCCTTCTCCATCTTCTTCGTGCCTCTGCCGCTTTATCTGCGGGGGAAGCTCGGGATCCCCAGTGGCTTGGTCTTCGCCCTCTATATCTTCCACCACGGAATGAACGCCCTCTCCTATTCCTGGGGCCGGAGGCTCATCACTCGGATCGGCCACCGCCCCACCCAGGCTCTGGGACTCACCGCCCGCATGATTCTCTTCCCCCTGTTCAGCCTTTTAGGAAGGGGGACCGCCAGCATGGCTTTGATCCCTGTGTTTTTCATGCTCACCGGGATCACCTGGGCCTTGTTCCAACTCAGCGGCATGGCCATCGTCTCCCGGTTGGCCCCAAAGGGGGCCAAGGGAGAGGCCATGGGCATCTACAACTCCCTGCTGGGGTTGGGCGGTATGGTGGGCGCGGCGGCCGGTGGGTTCCTGGCGGACCGCCTGGGATATGCCGCCGCCTTCATCGCCGCCGGGGCCCTAATCTTCCTCTCCTTACCTATCATCCTCCTGGAGTCTCACCCTCTCCCAGGGATCCCCGCCCAAGGTCCCCGGCCACAGGGGGACTCCGCCTGATCCCTTCCCCCAACAGCCCCAGGGCCACAAGCCCCTCCCGGGTGGATTTGTCCTGAAGGTCGTTTATCAACCGGTAGCGAGGGTCGTTCAGTCTGCGGTAATGGGCCGAATGTTCCGGGGGGACACCCACGGCCCGGAGGAAACGTCCGTGTCCCAATAACGCATCCGGGGGAAAAGGAAGAGCCCCTTCCTGGGAGAGCTCCACCGCCATCTCCCACCACTCCCAGAAGAGGGCTTCCTCCCCCTTCTTGCGAGGTTGAGAAAGCAGGAGTTCCGCCAACTCTTCGGGATCGATTCCCTTTCCCTTGGCCGGCCTCAGGTTCAAGCGATAGGTACGGCCCACCGGATCCACCGGCTCGAGGAGCGGTTCCCCAGGCCGAGGTTCTCCGACCCAAGGCCACTCCCGTAGGAGTTCTTCCCGGAAGCGCTGGGGGTCCCCCAACTGGGAATTTGCCCCCATGACCCCCTGCCACAGGAGGACGGCCAGGTCCTCAACGTGGAAACCGGGATGGAAACGCAAGTGGAAGCGTATCAGCCCCAAGAGCTCAACCTTCATCAAGGTCCAGGATAGAATCCTCTCCGAGAGGGGACAAATTGAAGGTCGGTGTGACCGGCAACCCTGGGGTGGGTAAGACCACCTTGGTCCTGCGGGTGGTGGAGGGAGTGCCCCTTAAGTGTGGGGGGATGGTGACCCTGGAGATCCGTAAGGTGGGCCGCCGGGTGGGGTTCTCCGTGAGGGACATCCTCACCGGCAAGGAGGGGGTCCTGGCTCACCTGCACCTCACCCAAGGTCCCAGGATGGGCCGCTACCGGATCAACCTGAAGGACCTGGATGAGGTGGGGGCAGCGGCCATCGAGAGGGCTTTGGAGGAAGCTGATCTGGTGGTGGTGGACGAGGTGGGACCCATGGAGCTCCATTCCCCCCGCTTCATCCGGGCGGTGGAGCGGGCCCTGGAGGCGGACAAGCACCTCCTCGTAACGGTGCACCGCCGCTCCAACCACCACCTGGCTTACCTCGTCCGCCATCGGGTGGACCGTTACATCCGTCTCACGGTCTCCAACAGGGAACGGATGATCCAGGAGGTGATCGATCTTTTCTCCCATGTGGCTTGAGATCTACGGTGAGCCCAGGATCAGGGAGCGGGCCAGCCAGGACCCCTCACTGCGGGCGGTGTTGGAGGCCTCCCTGGAGGGGATATATCGGCTGCTCTCGACATGGGGCCGGCCTTTCAGCCTCGAGGCCCTGGTCACAAAATCCGGAGAGAACATGATCCGGATGCGGGTCGCATACCGCACGAAGGCCGAACGAGATGCGATTTGGGACAGGGCCGCTGAGATCATGGAACAGGCCCGGGGAGACCGGGAGGTGGATATCCTCTGCGGGATCTACCGTCTGATCGGAGATGCGCATCGGTGTGGCGACGGAGAACGAGGCGAAGCTGCAGGGGGTGGCTGAGGCCGCAGCCCTCCTCTTCCCCGGGGCCCGGGTGGTTCGGATCCCACCCCCGGAACTCCCCCGAGGGCTCCCCCGGAACGGGGAGGTCCTGGCTGGGGCCAGGGCCAGAGCGCAACGGGCCCTGGAGGAGGGATGCGAGATCGGTGTGGGGGTGGAATCGGGCCTGGTGGGGTTCCCTGGGGCACCCTCCTCACTCCTCCTCACCCTGGTGCTGGTGAGCGATGGGGAAAAGGAGGGCTGGGCCACAAGCGCCGCCTTCCCTTTGCCGACCGAGCTCGCCTCGGGGGACCTGGGACGCATCACCGGGCCCGATGGGGCAGTGGCCCGGTTCAGCCGGGGACACATCAGGAGGAAAGAGCTTGTGAAGGAGGCGGCCCTCCTCGCCCTCTCCCAACTCCTTTGAGCTTCAGGTATCCCAGGTGAACCCTCTCACCTTCACCCGCAAGGAAAAGGTCTCCGCCGGCGTCCCCTCCCAGGGGCGGCGGTAGACCAAGGTGAGGGTCCCCTCACCGGACTCCCTCGCCCGGTAACGGAAGAGGAAGATCCCACCGGCACCGGGAACCTTCCCCTCGGGGCGATACTCGGGCTCCCGCAGTCGCTCCAGGATCCCCGGTTCCTCCGTGGCATCCCACTGGTATCCCGTGGTGGGGTTCCCGGGGAGGAGGATCATGATCCGCTCCCCTTTCCAAAGCGAAACGGCCGCGCCGTTTTGCTCTTGGGTGAAAAGGCGGTACACCAGGACCTCGATCCCACAGACTGAGGCCGTAGCGAGGCTGTACCCATGGGGGTGACGTTCCTCCACCAGTCGTACCCGAACCTGGAACCTACCGAAGCTCGTTTCCACGATCAGCGTGTAAGCCCCAGGCGGGAGGGCCTGGCCGGCCTCATCCCTGAAGTCCCACGTGCCGAGCCACCTGTCCGCGGGAACGGGATATGGGGCATCATCACGGAAGACCTCCCCGCCGGAAGAGTCCTCGACGTAGAAGGCCCGGACCTCCCAGGGACCGCAGAGGCACGGACACGGCTCCTCCCGGAGGAGTTCCAGGGCGATCCTCTCCCCCCGGGAAAAGACGAAGGTTCCCACCGTGGCCCGCACCGGGCCCTGGGACGACGCCTGAGCGTTCCCCTCGATCTGGGAAAAGCCCAGGAGGGGGAAAACGAGAAGAAACACAAACGGAAGATACACGCGCAAGAAGATCACCTCCATGGAAGTCTACACCTGGGGATGTCCAGAGGTTCCTCCCAGAAGTTCATCCCAGGCCCTATTCACCACCTCCTCCCAGGGAACCTCCCTCCCTTCCGCGGGCCGCGGCAGGATGTAAAGGAAGAATTCGATGTTCCCAGCTGGTCCCAACAGGGGGGAGTGGGTCGCCCCGGCGATGGACCAGCCCAGCTCCCGCTGTACGAACTCCCCCAGTCCCCGCAGGACCTCCAGGTGGACGAGGGGATCCCGCACCACCCCGCCCCGTTTCACCTTCTCCCTCCCAGCCTCGAACTGGGGTTTCACCAAGGCGATGATCTCCCCTTCGGGCACCACGAGCCCCCGCAGGGCGGGGAGGATCAACCGCAGGGAGATGAAGGAGACGTCCACGGTGACGAGGTCCACCGGCTCCCCGATCTCCTTCGGGGTGAGGTAACGGGCGTTGATCCCCTCCAGGACCACAACCCTGGGGTCGCGGCGCAGCTTCCAGTGGAGGAGGCCCTTCCCCACGTCCACGGCATAGACCTTGGCCGCCCCGTGTTGGAGGAGGCAATCCACGAAGCCTCCGGTGGAGGAGCCGATATCCAAGCAGACCTTCCCCGCCGGATCCACGCCGAAGGCCCGGAGCGCCCCCTCCAGCTTCTCCCCTCCCCGGGAGACGTAACGGGGTAGGCGCTTGAGATGGATAGAGGCATCCTCCGGGACCCGGGTGCCGGGCTTATCCACAACCCGGCCGTCGACCGTCACGTAGCCGGCTCGGATCAAGGCCTGGGCCTTGGCACGGGACTCAACGAGCCCCCGCGCAAGGAGGAGCTCGTCCAGGCGCTTCCGGGAACTCCTCACCCCCTGACTCCGGCCTGGGCCTCTCGGTAAAGGCGCAGGCCCTCCCGCAACACCTCCACGGCCCGCAGTAGGTCCTCTTCCCTCAACACATAAGCGATACGTGCCTCGTCCCTTCCCGCGCCCGGGGTGCAGTAGAAGCCCTGGCCCGGGGCGAGCATCACCGTTTCCTCGCCGGGGAAATCGGTGAGCATCCAGCGGACGAAATCCTCGGCGTCCTCCACAGGAAGCCCCAGCATCACGTAGAAGGCACCCTCCGGCCAGGTGAAGGTGATGCCCGGCACCTCTTCCAACGCCCGGCAGAGGACCTCCCGCCGACGGCGGTACCGAGCCACCATCCCTTCGAGGATCTCCCGGTGACGGGGATCCCGCATGAAGGCCACGAAACCCAGCTGCTCCAGGGTGGGAGGCGAGAGCCGCGCCATGGCACAGCGGGCTGCCGCGGCCATGACATCCGGATTGTGGGAGACGAAGGCCCCGATCCTGGCCCCACAGGCCGAGAGCCGCTTGGAGATGGAATCCACGAGGATCGCCCGGTCCCGAAGCTCGGGGAAGGAAAGGACGGAGATGTGCTTCCCCCGGTAGACGAACTCCCGATAGACCTCGTCAGCGATGAGGAAGAGGTCATGTCTCAGGGCGATCTCCCCGAGGAGCTCCAGCTCATCCTGCCTGTAGACCGTGCCGGTGGGGTTCCCGGGGTTGGAGAAGAGGATCGCCCTGGTCCTCCCGTCGATCCGGGACTCTATCTCCTCGGCGGGAGGGAGGTGAAACCCCTCTTCCCGGTGGGTGGGTATGGGCACCAACTCCACCTCGGCCAGGCGGGCGAACCCGTTGTAGTTCGGGTAAAAAGGCTCAGGGACGAGAACCCTGTCCCCGGGATCGCAGGCGACGTTCAGGGCGAAGAGCACGGCCTCCGAACCACCCTGGGTGATGAGGATCTCCTCCGGAGAGAGCTCGATCCCCCATTCAGCGTAATAAGCGGCCATGGCCTCCCGGGCCTCCCGGAGCCCTTGAGAGGGAGAATAGGCCAGGACCTCCACTGGGGCCTCCTGGATCCCCCGGAGGAAAGCGGCCGGGGTGGGGATATCCGGCTGGCCGATGTTCAGGTGGTAGACCCGTTTACCCCTCCTCTTCGCGGCCTCGGCCAGGGGCATGAGCCTGCGGATGGGTGAGGCCGGGGCCTGGGACGCGCGCGCCGACACGCTAGCCATATCTGAGTACCCACACCTCCTTCTTCTCGGGGAGATCCCCGGGGGAGATCTCCACCTCGGAAACATCCAAGCGTTTCACCGGGAGGTCCACCACCTTCAGGAACTCGTCCACCGGCTCTATAGGCCAGTCCTTCACAGCCTCGGTCTTGAAGTGCATGGGGATGACGATGCGCAGGTTGGGGAGGAGGCGGATGGTCTCCATTGCCTCTTTGGGACCGATGGTGTAGAACCCCCCCACCGGGATCAGGATCACCTGTACGTCCTCCAGGGGCCGTTGCTGTTCGGCGGTGATCACGTGCCCCAGGTCACCGCAGTGGGCCAAAGTGATCCCGTCGAGGGCGAATTTGAAGATGGTGTTCCGGCCGCGCTTGCGCCCTCCTTCGGTGTCGTGAAAAGAGGGGATCCCCCGGAAGGCGATGCCCTTGGCGGTGTGTTCCCCCACCCCACGCACCACCTCCGGGTTTCCCTGGACCCGTCCCACGGCGGCGTGATCGAAGTGATCGTGGGAGACGGTGACGATGTCCACCGGCTCCTGGGGGAAGGGGTAGGGGACCGACTCATCGAAGGGATCGGTGAGGATTTTCACCCCGTTGGAACCGGTGATGAGGAAGCAAGAATGGCCGATCCATCTGATCTTCATACCGTCACCTCCGACAAGTTTTACCCCTTCCGGGCCGCGGCGGGCAAGCGGGCCAGGGCCCGCAGGAGCAACCCCTCCACCAGCTCCCCGTAGGACATGCCGGCGGCGGCCGCCATCCGGGGGAAGGTGGACATCTCCGTCATCCCCGGCAGGGTATTGAGCTCCAGGACGTAGGGGGTCCCATCCGGCGCGAGACGGATATCCACGCGAACGAGATCCCGACATCCCAGGGCCCGGAAGGCCTCGGCAGCCACCTCCCGTACCCGAGCCTCTCGGTCCGGGCTCAGGGGAGCAGGGCAGAGGAACTCACACCGTCCCGGGGTGTACTTCGCCTCCCAATCGAAGAGCTCCCCTTGGGGCCGGAGCTCCAAGGGGGGAAGGACGAGGAGCCCATCCTCCTTCTCCAAGACCCCGACCGTGAGTTCCCGGCCGGGGATGAATTCCTCCACCAAGACCCTCTCGAACCCCTTCATCACCTCATCCACTGCCTCGGGAAGCTCCCCCATCTCCCGCACCAGCCGCAGGCCCACGCTGGAGCCCTGCCCCCTGGGTTTCACCACCACCGGCGGCGAGAGCTCCTCCGGGAGCTTGGGGAGGAGTTCCTCCCGGTTCTCGGGATCCAGGGCGAACCCCTTGGGGACCGGGATCCCCTTGGAGGCAAGGGTTTTTTTCGTCTCCAGCTTGTCCATGGCCAGGGCCGAGGCCAGGGGGCCGGAGCCCACGTAGGCCTTCCCCAGGAGATCGAAGAGGAGCTGAAGCGTCCCGTCCTCACCGGCCCCGCCGTGGATGATGTTGAAGATCACAGGGTAAGGGGCGAGCCTCTGGGGAAGGCCGTCGTAACCCGCGGCCGCGACGAGGTCCGCCCGCCAACCCCGCTCCCGCAGGGCCCGGTGGATCCCCGCACCGGAGCGCAGGGATACCTCCCGCTCCGGGGAATCACCGCCACAGAGGACCGCGATACGCAGCTTCCCCTTATCCCGTGCCATCGCCCCAGGATACCCTCAACGGCCGTCCAGGCCCAGGAAGGCCTTGATCCCTTCGAGGATCCCCCGGGCGATGCGCTCCCGGTAGGCCGGGTCGAGGAGACGGGCCCGTTCCCCGGGGTTCGTGAGGTAGCCCGTCTCCACCAGGACGGCAGGGAGGCGCGTGTGGCGCAAGTAGAGGAGCTGGGTGCGTACCCCCCTGTCCGGGGCGCCGGTGCGGCGGCAGACCGCCTCTTGGACCAGACGAGCCAAGCGCCAGCTGGGATCGCCCCGGGACCTTGTGTTGTCTACATAGGTCTCCACGCCCCGCACCTGGGGATCGGAACAGGCGTTGGCGTGGATCGAGAGATAGAGAGCAGCCCCCAGGCTCTCGGCGAAGCGGAGCCTCTCCACCAGGCCCACGTAGCGGTCCGAGGAGCGGGTGAGGACCACCTCCACCGGCCCCCCGGCGGAGAGTTCCTTCACCCGAACGGCGATGGCCAGGTTGACGTCCTTCTCCTCCACCCCCGCCACGGTGGCCCCGGGATCCCTCCCCCCATGTCCGGGGTCGATCACCACCAAAGGCCTCGTCCCCCGACTCGGGGCCAGGACAATGACAGGCCAAAGAAACATTATCAGGAGGATGACAGCCCTTCTCCGCTTGGACACCCTGCTGGCAACTTAAAGTCCCCGCCCCAGAAAGCCCAGGGCCCCTGTCTCCCCGAACGACCCCAAAGGGAAATCCCCGCGGCGACGCTTGACCCTCTCGATCGGTTTGGGTATCCTCCAAAAAACCGAAAATGGTTTTCAATTCATGGATGAGCCTAGATGCCCTTCTCCCGGGGCAATCTGCCCGGGTAGTGGCCATAAGGGGTGGCCGAGGTGTTTCCCTACGGCTGATGCAGTTGGGGATCGTCCCAGGCGCCTCGGTGCGGGTGGTGGGTCGGGGGCCCTTCCGGGGCCCGATTTTGGTGGAGGTGAACGGGTCCCAGGTGGCCCTGGGCCCTGGGATCGCCCGTAAGGTGCTCGTCGTCCCCTATGCTTAGGGTAGCCCTGGTGGGACAACCCAACTCGGGGAAATCCACCCTCTTCAACGCCATCGTGGGTTACCGGGCCGTGGCCTCCAACTTCCCAGGGACCACGGTGGAGGTCCTGCGGGGCCGGGCCCTGATCGGTGGTCGACCGGCGGAGGTCTATGACCTGCCGGGCACCTACTCCCTCTCCGGTGGGGACCGGGCCGAGCAGGTGGCCCGGGATTTCCTCCTCTCGGGACGGGTGGATGTGGTAGTGAACGTGGTGGATGCCTCCCTTCTGGGCCGCTCCCTGGAACTCACCCTGGAGCTTTCGGAGCTGGGGCTGCCCATGGTCCTGTGCCTGAACATGGTCGACGAGGCGAAGCGCAAAGGGATCGATATAGACCCTGAAGCCCTCTCCCGGGCCCTGGGGATCCCGGTGGTGGAGACGGTGGCGGTGCGGGGGATAGGCCTTTCCCGGTTGCTCACGACGATCCGGGAGGCCCGCTCCCCTGAGCCCCCCCGCTGTTCCGCCGATGTGGAAGAGATCCTGGGGAGGCTCGAGGAGAGGGTGCGGGAGCTCGGTGTCCGGACGGAGTTCCCACCGCGTTACGCGGCGATCCTCCTCCTTTCGGGCTTCCCTCCGCCCCCGGGCGTCTCCTTCCCCGGGGAGCTCGTGCGGCTGGCCCGGGAGCTGGGCGAGGAGCTGAGACGCCGGCGGGGGGAGGACCCGGCCCTGGTCCTGGCCGCGGAGCGCCACGCCCTGGCCCTGCGCCTCTTCGAGGAGGTGGCCCGTTTGGGCCGGCCCCGGATCGGGATCCGGGACCGCCTGGATGCGGTCCTGATGCATCCCTTCTGGGGTTATCTCTTCCTGGCCGGGGTCCTCTACGGCCTCTTCTGGGTGGTCTTCCGGGTGGGGGGGATCCTCGAGGAGTTCCTGATCCCGCCCCTGGAGGGCCTCACCGATTCCCTCCAGGGCCTGGTCCCCGGGGTGGGTGGGAGCATCCTGGTCGGTGCCTTCCAGGGGCTCTGGGCCGGGGTGGCCATCGTCCTCCCCTACCTCGTCCCCTTTCTCTTCCTCCTCGCCCTCCTGGAGGATGTGGGGTATCTGCCCCGGATCGGGTTCCTCATGGATAGCCTCATGCACAGGATAGGGCTCCACGGAAAAAGCGTGATCCCCTTCCTCCTCGGATACGGCTGCTCGGTGCCAGCGGTATTGGCCACCCGGATCCTGGAGGACGAGAGGGATCGGCTGGTGACCGCGGCCCTGGCGGTGATGATCCCCTGTGCCGGCCGGGCCATCGTGATCTTCGGGTTGGTGGGGAGGTTCGTGGGACCGACCCTGGCCTTCGGCCTTTACCTCTTGAACCTCGCGGTCATCGCCATCGCCGGGGTGGCCCTGCGGAGGTTCCTCCCCGGGACGGGCCCAGGCCTGATCCTGGAGATCCCCCCTTACCGCATTCCCTCGCCCCGGACCCTCCTCGCCAAGATATGGGTACGGTTGAGGGACTTCGTGGTCCTGGCCTGGCCCCTTTTGGTCGGGACCAGCGCCGCCTTCTCCCTCATCGAGGCCCTGGGGTGGACCGCGCCCTTGAACTCCCTCCTGCGGGTCTTCACTTGGCCCTTGGGACTCCCGCCCCAGGCCGGGGTCCCGCTCATCTTCGGGGTGTTGCGCAAGGAGCTCTCCCTGATCATGCTCACCCAGGCCTTCGGGACGGCGGATCTCGGTGCGGTCCTTTCCCACCTCCAGATGCTTGTCTTCACCGTGTTCGTCATCTTCTACATCCCCTGCGTGGCCACGGTGGCGGCCCTGGGGCGGGAACTGGGCTGGAAGAGAACGTTCTTCGTGCTCCTGGGGACAACCGGCATCGCCATGGGGGTCTCCCTCATCGTCCGGGCCCTGGGAAGCCTGTGACCGGGCGCCGCCTCTTGGGGGAGACGAGGAAGGAGAGGGCCAGGGTGCAAGCGGAGACCAGGGCGATGGCCGCCCCTACCGGGAGATCCAGGCCCCAGGAGAGGCCGAAGCCGCCACCGGAGGCCAGCACCCCCAATCCCCCCGCGATGGGGATGAGCTTGCGCATATCGTAGGCGAGCTGTCCTGCCGCCGCCGCGGGGATCACGAGGAGCGAATATATCAGGATCCCACCCACAAGCCGCAGGGAGAGGGCCACCAGGGCCGCGATGAGGAAGAGCACTCCCCAGAAATAGACCCTGGTGGGGATCCCGGCCTCCTCCGCCAGGCGCCGCTCCAACAGGATGGAGAGGATCTCCCTTCGGAAAAGGAAAAGGAACCCGGCGCTCAGCCCGGCGATACCGCCCAGGAGGGCCACATCCCCCCAGCCCACACCGAGGATGCTTCCCCACAGAAGGGACAGGGCCGGACTCCCCATGGCTGGTCCGGGTACCAGGGAGAGGAAGACGAAACCCAGAGCCATGGTCACGGGGAAGATGACCCCCAGGACGATCTCCGGGGGGAGGCGCGTCGCCTCGGACAGAGGACCCAGGACCGCGGCCACCGCCAGGGAGAAAAGCAGGGAGAGGACCAAAGGGTGCCAACCCAAGAGGAGACCCAAGGAGGCCCCGGCGAAGGCGGCGTGGGCCATGGCGAACCCCACCGATGAGAGCTGCAACCGTACCACCACTGCCCCCCAGGCCCCGCACAGCCCCCCGACCAGGAGGGCGGCCACGAGGCTAGGGAGGACCAGCGCCCACATGTTCCGGTCCCCCGAAGACGGTGGCGAGCCCCCTCAAGGGAAGGGATAGCTCCCGGATCCTCCCGGCCACCACCAGAAAGGCCCGGTCCACCTCCCCCAAGAGGTCCTCCTCGTGGAAGACCCCGAGCACCGTGACCCCCTCCCGGCGCAGGGAGAGGATCCGACGGCCTAGGTCCGCCCTGGCCTCGGGGTCCAGGGAGGAGAGAGGTTCGTCCAAGAGGAGGATCCGCGCGCCCTTGGCCAGAGCCCGGGCCAGAAGCAGCCGCCGCTGCTCCCCCCCGGAGAGATGGCCCACCGGCCAGCCCGCCTTGTGGGAAAGCCCCATCTCTTCCAGGGCTCTTCCCACCCTCTCCCGGTACTTTTTGGGGAAAGGACGCCAGGGCCGCAGATGGCCGAAAAGGCCCATGGCTACCACGTCCTGAGCCAGGAAGGGGGTATCGGGGGGGAAGAAAAGGGACTGGGGGAGGTAACCCAAAGAGAGGCGGATCCGCCGCGGTGCACGCCGCACCTCCTCCCCCAGGACCCGGACGCTCCCCCGCTGGTAGGGGAGGAGGCCCAGGATCACCTCGAGGATCGTGGTCTTACCCGCCCCGTTGGGGCCCACCAGGGCGGCGAACTCACCTTCCCCCACCGCGAGGGTGACCCCCTGGATCGCCGGCCGGTCCGCGCCGGCGTAGGCCGCGGAAACCCCCCTCAGCTCGATGGCGAAAGTTCCCACCGGAAGAGTTCCTCCTCCAGGGCGAAGAGGGCCCAACGAGCCTCCCTTTCGGGATCGGCCGCCCTCAGGAAGCGGGATAGCACCCCTTCCCGCAGCTCCACCACGAGCTCCCGGGGCCCGGTTCGGAAGATGACTCGGGGGCGGCCCCGGTCCACCACCTTTAGGTTTCCCTTCCCCACAGTGCAGCCGCTCGCCACCTGGATCCCATCCACCAGACAGGAGAGAGGGGGATCGCTCCCCGTCTCCACCACAGCCTCGATCCCGCGGTAGCCGGAATGCTTCAGGAGCCGTAGGGCGAGGCTCCCCATGCGCAGGCCGGCCACTAGGAAGGGGCCGAGGTGGCCGTGGAACCGCACCCCCAGGGCCAACAGGGCCTCCGGGAGTTCCCCTGGATCGATCCTACCCCAGTTCACGGCCCGGACCTTAAGGCCTCCACGGCGGAAAAGACCGCCTCGGCGTTGACCCGGAGCATGGAGAGGAGGTCCACCGTGCCGGGAATGGCCCCGGGGAAGTTGGTGAGGACAACGTGCATCGCCCCCAGGGCGTGGGCGAGCTTGGCCCCGAAGGAGACCCCGGACTGGAGGTTGTCGATGACCAGAAGCACCCCGGCTTCCTTCCCCTGCGCGACGAGCCGGGAGAGATCCCTCAAAGAGAGGCGTTCCTCCGGGGGATAGGTGGCCACGATCTTCAGGCCCAACCAACGGACGAAATCGGCCTGCCACTGCATCACGATGGCCGGTACCTCCCCGAGGGAAAGGGCCTGGGCCCGAGCGGAGAGCTCCTCAGCCAGCTCCCGTACCTTCGCCACGTAGGAGGAAGCGGAAGAAGCGAACCTCTCGGCGAGCTGGGGGCGTAACTTCCCCAGGATGGAACCTATCTCCTGTGCCTTACCCTCCAGGGCCTCCGGCGTGTTCCAGGGTCCCTTCAGAGGAACCACCGTGGCCGAGGGATTGGCGTGGGCCAGGAACTTCTCCAACCAGGGTTCGAAGCCATGGTAGAGGACGAGTTCCGCCCGGGAGACGGCCAGCAGATCGCTTGGCTTCAGGTCGTAGTGGGCGGGACAGAACCCCGGCGGGATGATGGTGACGACCTGCACCGCGTCGCCCCCCACCTGCCGGACGAGATCGGCGAGCACCGCGCTGGTGGCCACTACCTCCACCGGCCCCATCCCCCAGACCACCGCACTCCAAAGCCCCAAAAGCAGGATCCCTAGGAAAAACTTCCGCATCGTTCACCCCTTTGTGTTATCTTTTCCAGTTTTGTGCCACGAGGGTAACGGGGTGGGGGATGGAGTTCAAGCGGGGCGGGGGCCGAAGAGGGCGGTGCCCAGGCGGATCATGGTGGCGCCCTCCTCCACGGCCACCTCCCAGTCCGCCGACATCCCCATGGAGAGGATCTCCATCCGCACCCCAGGGATCCCCTCCCGGCCGAGTTCCTCGAACAGCCTCCGCATCTCCCGGAAGTAGGGGCGGGAGTCCTCCGGATGCCGGGGAACGGGGGGGATGGCCATGAGACCCCGGACCTCGAGGTGGGGGAACCGGGAGAGATCCCGCAGGAAGTCCCCGAGCGCATCGGGGAGGACCCCGGCCTTCTGGGGTTCCCGGCCGATGTTCACCTCCACCAGCACCGGGAGTTTCCTGCCAGCCTGGGAAAGGAGCCGCTCCAGGCGCTCGGCGAGCTTCAGGGAATCCAAAGTCTGGATCCAGTCGAAGAGCTCGAGCGCCTTCTTGGCCTTGTTTCGCTGTAAGGGGCCGATCATGTGCCAAGTGGCCCCACCTCCCACGGCGGGCTTCTTGACGGCTGCTTCCTGGACGTAGTTCTCGCCGATGTGCCGTATCCCGGCGGCCAGGGCCGCCCGGATCTCCTCCGGGCTTCTCCCTTTGGTGGCGGCCAGGACCTCTACACCCTCGGGAACCCGTCTCAGGATCTCCTGGCAGCGTCTCTGGATCTCGCGAGGGTCCATCGTCCTTGAGGATACCTGCTGCACCCTCGATGTCCACGGCTTTTTGTTGTGTAGACCCTATCCCACGCGAAGGTATAGGTCGGCGGGGGAAAGGAGAGCCTGTGGTTTAGGAGAGACGTTGGGTCGAAAAGGTGCTTTGGGAAGTCCCTTGGCATCAGTTCTGGGGTAAAATGTTGCTCGGATGATACTACAGTGAAGTAGCATTGTTTTTTTCGTCCTTAGATCATTGATCGGCCTCGTCCTATGGCCGGGCATGCTCAACTTCAGTGGGCTGGACATGGATTTCTGTTTTGACGGGCCTTCTTTGGTCCTGAGATTGCATCCTTATTTCACTGTTTGGACTTCCCAACTGCCCGAAGGTGTAGAGGGATATGCATTGGGCTTTGTTGCCTTTTGTAAAGCTCCTTT
>CAYTCK010000003.1:17024-23273 GCA_964436445.1 uncultured Thermotogaceae bacterium
CCGAAGGTGTAGAGGGATATGCATTGGGCTTTGTTGCCTTTTGTAAAGCTCCTTTAAAGGACACAACATATGGTTTCTGGTTGGAAAAACATGAACTCAAACATCTTAAGCAGTTCAGGTACTTGGGACCCTGGCTTCTCGTGGAAGAAGTGAGGAGGGAACTGAATGTTGAGGGATACCTAACACCTCGAGAATGGGAGAAACTGGAAGACGCTCTTAGGTCTGGAGATTGGGAGAGAGTATGGAAAGCCCAGGTGGACAAGATGTGGCTTCCCCAAGGGCTACCTCCGTTGGCAGCGGTATCTCTTCGTTTAGAACCAAAAGGCGATTATTGAAGGGGCCCCGGGACCGTTGCGGCCGGGATCCTGGGGACGAATAATCTCGTGCCATGAGCCTCAAAGCGGTCCTCTTCGACATGGACGGCACTATCTGGCGTTCCCCGGTGGACTGGGGCCGGGCCCGACGGGAGATGGGCATCCCCGACGATGAATACCCCATTGCCGCCCATCTGGAGAAGCTGCCCCCGCACGAAAGGGAGCCCAAGGAGAGGATACTGGTGCGCTATGAGGAGGAGGGGGTGCGCTTGGGGGAGCCCATCCCCGGGGCCCGGGAGCTACTGGAGTTCCTCCGAAAGAAAGGGATCAAATGTGTCCTCGTGACCAACAACTCCCGCCGCAGCGCCGAGGAAGTCCTTCGACGGACCGGACTCCGTTTCGACCGCGTCTTCACCCGGAACGATAGCCCCTTGAAGCCGTACCCCGAGGCTTTGCTCCGCCCCCTGGAGATCATCGGGGTGTGCCCTCGGGATGCCGTGCTGGTCGGCGATTCCCACCACGACTTCCTCGCCGCCTCCAGGGCTGGGGTGGAGGTGATCCTGGTCTCTCCGTCGCCCCGGGCCCGTTCCTTCATCCCCCCCGGAGCCCGTTACCACGAGGCCCGGGATCTGGGGGAGGTGAGACACATCCTGGAGAGGCTCATCACGAGGGATGGGAAAAGCTCTCCTTGAGGTCTTCCTCATCTCCATGGCCCCGGTGGCCGAGCTCCGCGGGGGTATCCCCTACGGCCTGGCCCAAGGCTTGCCTGCTTTCCCGGTCTTCCTCGTGGCCCTGGTGGGGAACATCCTCCCGGTGCCCTTTTTGATCCTTTTCCTTCGCTACCTCCTGAGGCGAGGATCCCATTTCTCGCTTCTCTCTTCCTTTCTGCGTTGGCAGGAGAGCCGCCTGGGAAGGAGATTCCGTCGTTACGGCGAGTGGGCCCTGATCCCCCTGGTGGCGGTCCCCCTACCCGGAACCGGGGCCTGGACCGGGGCGCTGGCGGCGGCCCTTCTGGGTATCCCCCTGCGCCGGGCCCTCCCCTTGATCTCTCTTGGGGTCGTGGTGGCCGGGGTCCTGGTCCTTTTCCTGGGGCTCGGGGCCCGGGCGATCCTCCAGGGGCCCGGATGAGATCTCAGAGCGACAAGGTCCCCCCGGTTTCCACCGGTAGAGACGTTTATCCGCCTCCCGGAGGACGTGATCTATGGGGAGCTCCTCCCTCGGATCCCAGCTCGCGACACCAGCGGATATCCCCACCCTGAGCTCCTCCTCGGTGTACGTGCGTGACATCACCGCCTGCCGGATCCGTTCCGTCACGAGCTGGGCTTCGGACTCTGTTGTCTCGGGGAAGACCACCAGGAACTCGTCCCCACCCCAGCGGATGGGTGTATCCTCCTTGCGCACATTGGTCCGGATCACCTCGGCCACCTCCCGCAGGACCTCATCCCCGATCCAGTGGCCGTAGCGGTCGTTTATGGCCTTGAAGTCGTCCAGGTCCAGGATGGCCAGGGAGAGGGGATGGCCGTGCCTGCGGGAACGGCTGATCTCCGCCTGGATCAGGGAGTCGAAGTAGCGCCGGTTGTAGAGCCCGGTGAGGGGATCCCTGATGGCCTGCTCCCGCAGTTCCTCCTCCAGCCGTATCCTCCGGATCTCCTCGCTCACGTGGCCCGCCAGGATCTCCGCCAACCTTACGTCCTCCTCGCTGAAAGCGTCTCGCTCAAAGGAAGCGGCCTGGAGAACCCCGAAATCCCCGATGGGAACGGAAATACCACTTTTTATCCTTGGATCCACCGGTTTGGCACCCATAATTTCCTCTATGTTTCCCCAGAAACTCCGCCCCTCCTCCAGGGTCCTCCAGATGATCCCCTCGCCACGCTTGAAGGGGCGGGGCACGACATCCCCCACTGCGTACACCGGCACAAGGCGATCCCCCTGCACCAAGCCGATGTAGCATATCTGGAACCCCAGGATCCCCCGGGCACCTTCCACCGCGGTCCTGCAGACCTCCTCCACGGTACGACAACGCTGTAGCTCCCAAACCGCCCGGTGCAGGGCAGCGAGCTTCTCGGAGTAGGCTCTAAGCCTCTCCTCCGCTCGTACCCTGTCGGTGATGTCCAGGATCGAAACCAGGACTCGAGAGTAATCACGTTCGTGTCCCGGGAAGACCCGCCAGCGCAAAAGCATGTGGACGGTCCTTCCACGGGCAGTGTGGTTTATCCCCACCCCTTGGAAGACCTTCCTCCCCTCCCAGATAGCGATGAGCTCCCCTCGGAAAAGAGGTTCCACTTCCCGGGGGATGATCTGAGGCAGCTTTTCTTTAAGCTCCTCAAGATCTCTTACCTCAAAAAGCTCCAAGGTGGCTCGGTTGACCTCAACAACCCGCAGGAGCTTCACACACTCCAGGATGAACTCCGGATGGTCGCGGAGGTAGGTCTCCAGGTCCTCGACGCCCTCCTCCCGGAGAGAGTCGAGCTTGGCCTTCACAGCCGAAAAGTCCTCGATCCAAAGAGAAACAGGGGATTCCTCGAAGAGGTGTCGGGTCTCCTGGTAGAGACGGGCGTTCCCCAGGGCCACCGCCGCCGTCCCGGCCAGGGAGGAAAGGAGCCCGAGCCGCTTGTCGAAAGCATGGGGCTTGCGGCTGTAGACAGAGAGTATTCCGATGATCTTTCCACGATACCTGATGGGGATTCCGGCAAAGGACCTCACCCCGGCCTTCACCAAAACTGGGTTCGCCCGGATGGGAACACCATCCCTCCCCGGGACCGGGGGCACGGTGGTGCCATCGGGCAGAATCTCCTCCACCAACACCGGCTCCCCCTCCACCAGGATCTTTCGGGTTATCCCTGACTCTCGCAGGCGGACCGGGAAAGGCCCGAGGCCCGCGGGGCGGTCGACCAACTCCTCGAGGTTTCCCGCCTCGTCGAAGGTGGCGATGACCGTGTACTCCGCCTTCACTAGATCCTCGATTATGGCGGTCAGGCGCCGCAATACCTCGCTGCTTTCCAGGGTGGAGACCACTGAACGAAGGGCTCGGTTCAGGGCATTGAGCTCGTGGATGTGCTGTCTCGTTTCCTCCTCGAACCTTTTGCGCTCGCTGATATCCCTGTTGATGGAGAGGAAGACCTCCTTTCCCCAATAGGTAAGGGGAACCAAGATGACCTCCACTGGGAAGGAGGTGCCGTCCTTTTTGACCTTCTCATGCTGGAGGACAACGATCTCACCTTGCTCCAGTCGCCGATAGACATCTTCGAGCTGTCTCGGGGAGGGTTTCCTGCGGACAAACTCGAAGATGTTCCTGCCGATGAGTTCCTCTCGGGGGTAGCCGGTTTGCAAGGAACAGGCGACGTTCACATCCAATATCCTGCCGTTTTTATCCAGTACATAGACAGCGTCCGGCAGGGCATCGTAGAGCCGCCGCAGAGAAGCCTCGCTCTCCTGAAGCCTTTCCCTGTCCAGGATGGCCTTGACAGCAAGCGTCACCTCTTCCCGGATATCCTCGAGGAGACCCGCATCCTCTTCCGAGAAAGCATCTGGGCTTTTGCCGTCGATATTGAGAAACCCCAGGACCTCCCCTTCATGGATGATGGGGAGGGAGATGAAAGCAGGAGGGAGCATGCCCCTTTCCTTGAGGAACCTATACACGTCCGGCATCGCTTGGGCCAAGTCCTCCTCGTACCCAGTGATCACCGCGGCCTTCCGGGGAGCGTAACGCAAGTTAGGGAGCTTTTCCTCCGGAAGCTCCAGACCCTGGAGCTCCTCCAACTTCCAGCCCTTCGCAGCCTCGTAGCGAAAGACCCGCCGTAGGGGATCCCGCACGAGGAGCGTCCCGGACGTGGCCTTGGGGATGAGTTCCAGGGCGTAACGGATGGCCGCCTCTCCCACCTCCCTTAAGTTTCGGGCCCGGTTCATCTCCCGCAGGAACCTCACCAAACCCCGCAGACGATCCTCCGGGCCCTGCCGGGGGCGCATCCTCAGCGCGAGGAAGAGGGCAACGCCGATCCCGAGGATGAGATCCCCCAGAGAGAAGGCGCTGGCGAAGGGAACGCAGGGCGGCAGGTGAAGCACATCCCCCAAGAAGTTGAGGTACGTCCCAGGGCCCATGAGGGTGATGTTCCCCACGGACCCGCTCCGGGCGAGCTCTTGGGCCAGCGTTGTGAGACCGGCGGCCCTCAGTGCCTCCGGGGAGGCAGGCATATACCCCCCGTTGATCAGGATCACCAGGAAGTTGAGGAGGATCCCGAGGCCCATGAGGAGGATCTCCCAGAAGCGACGGTTCAACCAAATGAAGGCCAATAGAGGAAGATAGGAGAGAAGATGCAGGTACCTGGTCCCGTACGTGATCACTGCCCCATGCTCCCCTAGGGGGAAGATCAGAAGCTGTATCACCAAACTCACCAATATCAAAGTAAGGCCCCGGAGCTCCAGCTCCGCGAGATGCTTGAGCCTCCCGCCCCGCACATACCCCACCAAAAGCCCCAGAAGGGCGAACCACAGGGTCAACATATCAGCTTTCTTCTACCCTTTCTTTCCCTGCTCCCCCTCTTTCTCTTCCTCCTCCAAAACCTCCAACAACGCGTCCACCACCCGGGGATCGAGCTTCACCCCGCGCATGCGCTTCAATTCGGCGATCGCCTCCTCCTTGGGGAGGGCTTTGCGGTAGGGCCTATCGCTCGTCAGGGCATCGTACACATCCGCTGCGGCCACGATCCTGGCACCTAGGGGGATCTCTTCACCTTTGAGGCCCTCGGGATAACCGCTCCCGTCCCAACGTTCGTGCTCGTATTTTACAATATCAACACAATTATCGTAGATCTCCATGCCCTTTATGATCTCGGCTCCGATGACGGGGTGTTTTTTCATGATCTCCCACTCCTGGGGCGTAAGGGGGCCGGGCTTGAGGAGGATGCTGTCGGGGATGCCTACCTTCCCGATGTCATGGATCCTAGCGGCGGCCACGATGCGCTCCACCTCGTTCTCCGGGAGCCCGAGCTTCCTGGCGATCTTCCCGGAGAGATCCGCCACCCGCTCGGAGTGCTCAGCGGTGTAGGGGTCCCTGGCTTGGAGGGATTGCATCAGCTTTTCGAATGTCTTCTCCGCCCCCCGCCGCAGCTTCGAGTAGCCGAAGAAGGAGTAATGGATGAGCGCGATGGGCACCAGTACCAGGAAGACGTACCAGATGGATATCGAGTACGCCCACGCGAAAAGAATGGTCATCGCCCCCAAGGAGAAGAACTGTAATGGCAGATGTCGTAAATCGTAAAGAAATTGATAGAAAAAGTCTACTTTTTCGGTCAAACTAATAATACCTGCCACTAAAGCTGTATTTACTAGCTTACAAACGAAAAACGTGTTTATCGCAATAATATATTCTACAGCCCTTGTCCAGGGCGGAGGAGTGCCCCTCATTGCTTTAAATAAAAACGAGCCCGCAAAAATCACAAGAACGAGTTGAGAAACATTAAAAGCAGCTTTTATAAAAGATGTCCTCCCTCTTTTAGTTTCAGCAGCTAAAAATATTTCTGCTAAAGAAGTGCTCAAGGCTGCAATAAGGGTGGCAAATTCACCACCAAAAAGGAAGATGGCGGAGACGAGGAAGATAATTGCGCTTGAAATCCACCTTTTGTAGGTCATCTCGATTTCATAAATTTGTGAGAGAAAGGAAAGGCTAACGAAGAATATCCACTCCCACAAAGGAACATGGCGCACATTCAAGGAAGCATAGAGAAGCGCCCAACACGCCGCTGCTATTACTGCGTAAACATAAATTTTGGCCTTTACGGGCATTCCAAAGCATTATAAAAGAAAAAGGGCCTTGAGGCCCTTTTTCTTTTCAAGATTTTTCTTTACTAACTCTTAATTGCTTAGCGCCACTTATCGGCCGCGCTGCCCAGGATGGCCAGGGCCGCAATAGCAAGGAGGATCAAGCTCCCCTTCCCCC
>CAYTCK010000003.1:23373-31108 GCA_964436445.1 uncultured Thermotogaceae bacterium
CTGCCCAGGATGGCCAGGGCCGCAATAGCAAGGAGGATCAAGCTCCCCTTCCCCCGGAAGATCCGCACCAGAGCCTTCACGATCCCCTCAGCCATCTTCTCGTTGTAACCACCCCACCTCAGCACGATAACCACCTCCTATTTTTCTCTCCTCTTTTTCAGGCCCCCAGGTCTTTTTCCTGACGACCGGTAAGGTATATACCCCCGTCATTGGATTATGTCAACTAGTTTTCTTTATAGCATAAACACATGGATGAGATATAGTTGAAACACGTGGGAATGATGTGATCTGGAGAGGAAAAAATTGCACACGCTTTCTCAGCCCCGGAGGGCGAAATCGAGGAGTTCCTTCCTCTCCACCGTGGCCAGGCCGATCACTTTGTCTCCACCGCCGTAATAGACGAATATCTTCTCATCCACCTCGGCCAGCCCACAGGTGAAGACCACGTTGGGCACGTCCCCCTCCTTCTCGTACCGTTCTCTGGGTTCCAAGATGGGCTCCAGGGGGCGGGAGATGAGCTGGGACGGGTCATCCAGATCGAAGAGGGCCACCCCTAACCGGTAGACGCGGTTTTTGTCCACCCCGTGGTAAACGAGGAGCCAGCCAGCGTCGGTCCTGATAGGGGGGGCACCGGCCCCGATCTTCTGGGAATCCCACAGCCCGGGCCGGGGGAACATGATGCGTCGGTGACCGTACCAGTTCACCAGGTCATCGGAGTAGGCGATCCAGATATCCGGGGGCACCCGATGGTACATCACGTACCTTCCCCGCACCTTCTCCGGGAAGATCACGGTGTCCTTGTCATCGAGGTCCGGGAGGATAACCCCATGGCGCTTGAATTCTCGGAAATCCTCGGTGGATGCCAATGCCACCCGGTTGCCCCGGCCGCTGAAGGCCCGTTGGGAAAGGGCGGTGTAGGTGATGTAGAAGCGGCCATCGAGCCGCGTGATCCTGGGGTCCTCGCAGCCGTAGCGATCGTAGGGCTCGGCCGGGGAGAACACCGGCTCCGGAAAACGCTGGAAATGGACCCCATCCTCGCTGATGGCAAGCCCCAGTGAGGAAGCGTAGACCTCGTACTCCCCGATGGCCCGGTAGAGCATGTAGATCTTCCCTTGATGCACCGTGACCCCGGGATTGAAGACGGCCTCCTTCTCCCAAGGGACGTCGGCCCGAGGGGTGAGGATGGGGTTCTCAGGGTGCCTTCGCAGGAGTTCCATGATGGCCTTTGAGGATCCGTTCAGCGAGGTCCGGGGCGTTGGTGGTCACCCCGTAGATCCGCTCCCCTAGCCTCCCGATGTGACGCAACTGTCGTGGCCGCTCCTCGTGCCAGAGCACGATTCCCAGTCCGGCCCGGGAACTCACTTCCAGGAACCCCCGTCGCAGAAGACCCACCGGGTTCTTCTCCCTCTCCCAACAAGGGTGGATGAAGTGAGCCCCAATGCCCCGGGCCACCTCCACCGCCTCGGGGTCGGTGCTGGAAACGAGGAGGGAGGTGGGGATATGGCGGTTACGGCGGTGGAAGGACTCAAGGAGTGCTGGGTTTCCAGAGGCGACGATCTCCCCCGCACACCGGAATCGCCCCAGGACCCAGATCACCGGTTCCAAAGCCTCCTCCCCATCCTTGATGTCCAGGTAAAGGGGAAGGGAAAGGGCGTGGGAGAGGCTCAGGGCCTCCTCCAGGGTGAGGATGGGCTCGCCGTTGCGCAGGTGGATCTCTTTTAACTCCCGAAAGCGGTGACGGGACAACGGGCCTTCCCCGTCGGTGGTACGCCCCAGCTCTGGGTCATGGAGTACAACCGGGACCTCATCGGCGGTGATACGGATGTCGATCTCGGCCCGATCGGCCCCAAGGTTCCGGGCCCCGATGATAGCCTGTCGGGAGTTCTCCAAGTAGTAAGCCGAAGCGCCACGATGTGCGATAATCTCCATCTTCGGTGGAGGGAAGTTTAGCGCTACGCCCAGGGGAAGGGAAGTATGGGGCAGGGCGATCTCTGGGGACATTTGTCCCTATTCGCCCCAACCGATCCGGGAGACGATATCCGCCACGCTCACGAAACCCACCAGGTGCCGGTGATCGCGCCGGTCCACCACCGGGAGCCGCCCCACTCCGGAGCGGCGGATGCGCTCCCAGATGGCGTCCAGGGGCTCGTCGGGGTAGGCCACCACCACCCGCCTCACCGCTACTTCCCCCACAGGGCGTTGGGGATCGTCCCGTAGGGCCTTGAGGATCTCCCGGTGGGTGACGATCCCCAGGAGCTTCCCCTCCTTGTCCACCACAGGGAGACTGGGGTGGCCGCTGGTGAGCATCTTGTCCCTTACCTCGGCCACCGTGGCCGTAGCCGGCACCGTCTCCACCGAGCGGCGCATCACGTCGGAGACGGTGTGGACCCTAAGCCAGTTGATCTCCATCTCCGGCGCCAGCTTTACCCCGCGGCGCACGAGCTTCAGGGTGTAAATGGTCTCCCGCTGGATGAGCCAGGCCACCACGTCGGCCACGACGCAGGCGAACATCAAGGGGAGGATGATGTTGTAGTTGCGGGTCATCTCGAAAAGCATCACGATGGACGTCAGCGTCGCCCGGCCCGCGGCGGCGAACACGGCAGCCATTCCCACCAAGGCGTAGGCGGAGTAGGGCGCGGCTATCCCGGGGAAAAGGAGGTTCGCTGCCACCCCAAAAGCACCGCCGAAGGCAGCCCCGATGAACAGGGAAGGGGCGAAGACCCCCCCTGAGCCCCCGGAGCCCAGGGTGAGGGAAAGGGCGAGGATCTTGGCCACTGCCAGGCCCAGGAGGAACCCCAGAAGGTCCCAGGATGGCCCCCACTCCCCGGAGAGGATCCGATCCACCGTCTCGTATCCGACCCCCAGGACCTGTGGTGCCGCCAGGGAAAGCCCTCCCAAAAGGAGCCCCCCCACCGCTGGAAGGAGGAACCGGGGCAGGGGGAGTTTCTCGAAGAGATCCTCAGCCTTGTACAAGGCTCTGGTTTCCGCGATGGCCACCAACGCCGCCCCCAATCCGAGGGCGAGATACAGGGGAAGCTCCCAGGGTGAGCGCAGGGAATAGGAAGGGATAACGAAAGCCGGTTGGCTCCCCAGGAAGGACCGGGAGACGATGGTGGCGAAGGTGGTGGCGATCACCAGGGGAACGAAGGAGCGGGTCCTGAGCTCCACCAAGATGAGCTCCACGCTGAAGAGGACCCCGGCCAGAGGGGCGTTGAAGGTAGCGGCGATCCCGGCCGAAGCCCCACACCCCACCAGGACCTTGAGCTCGGAGGGGGGGAGGCGCAGGAATTGGCCCACGGTGCTTCCGAAGGCACTGCCGATCTGAACGATCGGGCCCTCACGCCCCGCGGAGCCCCCGCTCCCGATGCAGATCCCCGAGGCCAGGATCTTCGCCAGAGCCACCCTGGGCCGGATCCTCCCTCCCTGGGTGGCCACAGCGGCCATCACCTCGGGCACCCCATGCCCCTTGGTCTCCGGGGCGAAATAGCGGGTGATGAGACCCACCAGCAGGCCCCCGGCCGCCGGCACCAGAACCACCCAATACCCCAGGTGATGCTCCACCGGTGGGATGTAGGTACGGGAAAGGACCTGGTGGAAGGATAGGTCCCCCACGAAATAGATGAACCAACGGAATAGTATCGCCCCGAACCCGGCGATGGTCCCTACCAAGATCGCCAGGGTGTTCAACCGCAGGTTCCTCCAGAAAAGCTCCTGCCAGCGGCTCCACATCCCGCGGATAGTATAAGGTTTAAGGGATTCCCCGAAGAACCCCTTGGCCACCGCTCTTTCCCCTCTTTGACCCATCAGCTCGCGTCAAGATCTCTGTGTCACATTTTGTGGCGCAGGGTACTGCTGGGAAACATCTGCTCTAGCTGTTCTCGAGCGAAAGCCTCGTCCTTAAGCTTCCTCCTCTTACCCTCCTTCCGTTCACACTCCAGGTATACGAGCTTGTACACCGCTTCCGGCTTAGGGAACTGGTGATCCCGCACCCTGGTTCCCCGCTTCAGCTTTCGCATGAACCGCTCTAGGAGATTTGTGCTCCTGAGGTAGACCCACAATGCCTTGGGATAACGAAAGAAACGAAGTAGCGACCTTAGGTTCTCCTCCCACGATCGCACCACCTCAGGATAGCGTCCTCCCGAGCGGCACCCAAAGTCTGCCAGGCCGCGTGCGCCTCCTCATGGGATTCTGCGTCACGCTTGAGATCGGATCCACCCTTTCCAGCACAAGCTCGGCGATCCAGCCCACCGTGGTGTAGGAGTACCGGTACCCAAGCAGGTAAGTCATCACCTCCCCCACCTTGCGGTCGGACACCCCCACGGCGTACAGTACCAACACAGGATCGGAAAGGTCGACGGTTCGTCTGGCGTAAGGGACAAACAGCGACGGCCGGAACCGACCTTGCCCATCACGGGGGACGCGGAGTTTTACCTCGCCGAACGGCGTCAGGAGCTTTCCGGGGTAGGTGCCGTTCTTGCGTCCCCGTTTTCCTTCTTGGATGAACGCCTCTCGCTCTAGAAACAGCAGCGCCTGGAGTTCCTCAGCCACCATTTCCCGCACCGTCTCCCTCAACAGCACTCTCAGCTCATCTTGGTTCACCATCGGCGTACCTCCTCTCCGCCTCCTCCTTGCCACAGACTGTGACAGAATTCGTTACACTACTTCAGAAACCATCCTCTTGACTTACAAAGTGATGGATTTCTAGAATTTGTATAAGGAAGGAGGTGAATAGCGGCTGGTAGCACCAGTCGCTGGGAAGATGTGGTGGAAAAGGGTGATCCTTTTCTCAGGGGTGTTGCTCCCGTTGGTGCTCCAAGCTGCTGGTCCTTCCCCGATCTACCCTCAGGAGCGGTGGGAGAGGACGTTCGATGTCACCGCGGACGTGGCCTATGACGTGGCTGTGATGCCCGATGGTGGCCCCGTGGTGGTGGGAACTTCTGGGGTAGTGAAATACGACCTGAGCGGTCACTTTCTCTGGAAGGGGGATTACCCCGGTACCGCCTACGGTGTTGCGGTAGATAGGGAGGGGAAGGTATACGTCGCCGGGAACGCCGGCCTCGTTGAATTCGACGCCCAGGGGGTCCCGGAGTGGTCGGTGAAAGGCGATTTCAGGGACGTAGCTCTCGCCCCTGACGGGACACTCCTTGTCTTGGGGGAAGGTTATGTTAGGCGCTTCACCGTTACCGGCGAGGAGCTCGACAGCATCCCCTACACGGGGGAGGCCTCCCTCATCGCTGTGTCCATGGCTGGTATGCTGATCGGGGGGCCGACCGGGGTCACGCTCGTTGACATCCGCACAGGCGAGGAGAGATGGTCCGCTCCCCCTTTGGGTGAGTTGAGGGATGTGGTGGTCGATCCCGAGGGGAGCGTATACCTCATCGGTTCCTCAGGTGTGAGGGCCTACAGCCCCGAGGGACGGCTCCTGTGGGAGATCCCTCTTCCCAATGGGGCCTTCGCAGGTTGTCTCTACGACGGTCCGGAGGGGCCGTGGCTCGTTGTCGTGGGGGTGGACGCCCCGAGCCGGACCCTGTTCCTGGAGGGCTACTCCCCCGATGAGGGGAAGCGCCTCTGGAAGCTCGAGCGGGTCAGGAAGAACAGAGTACTCCAGGTGCACGCCATGGCCGTCGATCCCGAGACGGGGGTCTTCTACGTGGCTGGGGCGGAACGGAGGGAAGCGAGGGAGGCCCCGGATTACCTCACGGCCCAGTACGTCCTCGCCCAACCCGGGAGAGCCCAAGCCGGTGAGGGGAAGCCCCCTTCTGAGTGTAAAATAAGCGCTGCCTTTACCTACTCTCCGACTGCTCCCTCAAGCGGTGAGGAAGTGAGTTTCTCCAACGAGTCGACGGGGGACATCGTGGCGTGTTCCTGGGATTTCGGCGATGGCAGTGGTTCCAGGGAGTGGGAGCCCTCCCACGTGTATGCCGCGCCGGGCACTTACACGGTGACGCTCACGGTGGTGGACGATAAAGGGTGTGAGGATACGGCACGGAAGGAGATTGCCGTCGGGGACCGCGCTCCGGTGGTCGAGGGTTTCGATTACGAGATCGTCCCCAGGGCGGACTTCGCCTGGACGGTGGTCCGAGGGGCCCACGGCGAGTATCCCCCGGGCTTCGCCCCTGAGGGAGCGACGGACGTGGACGACGTGGACTTTCAGGACCTCTCGGGCGGGGGGCTTGTCACCCTCAGGGCCATGGCCTCCGATCCCGACGGCGAGATCGTTGCCTACGAATGGGACCTCGATTTCGATGGGGAATTCGATGCCGAAGGGGAGGAGGTCACCTGGGACTTCGGGGAACCCGGGATCTACCCTGTGACCCTGGTGGTCGTGGACGACCAAGGCATGGAAAGCCGCTACGAGGGCTTCGTTGACACGACCGGATACGGACTTGTTGCCTGGGAGTGGGAGTTCGGTGACGGTTCCACCAGCGATGAGCAGAATCCCTCCCACTGGTATCAGGACGATGGGGTTTACGAGGTGACGCTCACCGTTTGGGACGAAGCTGGAAACAGCGATTCTGTCACCAAGGAGATCGCCATTGCCAACGTCCCGCCGGTGGCGGATTTCACCTATGAGGTTCAACCTGGGGTAGTGGTTCTCACGGTGGACTTTGACTGGGATGTCGAACCCGAGCAGCACGGTTCCTATCCCGAGGGCTTCTCACCCGAGGGGCCGACGGACCTGGATGACATCCTCTTTCAGGATGCCTCCTCTTCCGAGTACGAGCCCACGAAGGTCGTTCTCCGGGCGGAAGGGTGCAGTGATGCCGATGGCGAGATTGTGAGCTACGAGTGGGATTTCGATGGTGATGGGGTCATCGACGCTGAAGGTGAGGTTGTTGAGTGGACTCCGTTCGAGAGCGGCACTTACCGTGTCAAGCTGACAGTGACGGACGACGATGGGGATACGGCGGTTTACGAGGAGGAGATCGATGTCGAGATTGTGGGAGGTGGGGAGATCGTCCAGTGGGAGTGGGAGTTCGGTGACGGTTCCACCAGCGATGAGCAGAATCCCTCCCACTGGTATCAGGACGATGGGGTTTACGAGGTGACGCTCACCGTTTGGGACGAAGCTGGAAACAGCGATTCTGTCACCAAGGAGATCGCCATTGCCAACGTCCCGCCGGTGGTGGATTTCGACTGGAGCTTCGAGCAGCCGGAGGACTTCCTTCCTTCATGTGAGGATCTCCTCCCCGGCGGTGAGATGATGCCTGCGGCCACCAGCACTGTGCCCGGCTGTGGCTTCGTGCCTGCAACCACCAGCGTCGTCGGCCCTGGTAACGGCGGTGTCGTTTGCCAGAATCCAGAAGTCCCGGATGATGCTGGTGTGGTCGCTTTTGAAGATCTTTCCCAAGACGGCGAGCCCTGGCACGACCTTGTGGCGCGGCAGTGGGAGTGGAGCCTCGATGGCTACGCCGAATGCTGGGAAGAAGAGGGCTGCGAGGATAGCCCAAGCCCGAAGATCGTGTTTCTCTGGGACAGGGACGGCGATACTTTCCTTTACCGTGGCGAAGTCGAGGTAACGCTCCAGGAAACGGACGACGATGGGGCGACCAGCGAGGTCACAAAGACCGTAAATATCGCCAACATCCCACCCTACGCGGCCTTCGAGTGGTATCAAGGCGAGTATCAGCCCGAATTGGACTGCGATAGCTGCGAGGCCACTTACGGCAGCGGCGACCCTGTGAAGACGGCGAATAACGGCTCTGTCACCGTTACGCGAACGATCTACAGCTGG
>CAYTCK010000004.1:0-29490 GCA_964436445.1 uncultured Thermotogaceae bacterium
CCCCATCTCCAGAGGGAGTTTCTAATCCACGTAGGGTTAAAAGGCAAAAAAGAAAGCTCCCCGGGGAGGACTCGAACCTCCAACCCGCCGGTTAACAGCCGGCTGCTCTGCCAATTGAGCTACCGGGGAATTTCTGCGTCTAATGATAGTCGGCATCACGGAGGGGATCAAGCGTGGCGGCCAGCCGGGCGTAAACTTGGGTCCGGGATCCATGTTCGGTTATCTCGTGCGGCGCGTGGGAGGAACGGTGGTCGTTTTCCTCCTTGTCTCGTTAATCGTCTTCCTCATCCTGAATGTCCTTCCCGGTGACCCCGCCCGGCTCATCGCTGGGCCGGAAGCGACCCAGGAGGCCTACCAGAGGATAAGGGCCCTTTTGGGCCTCGACCGACCTTGGCCCCAGCGGTATCTCGCGTGGCTTGGGGGGATCTTCCGGGGGGAATGGGGTGTTTCCCTGAGCTATCGGCGGGGCGTGGAGGGGCTTTTGGAGGAGGCAATGGGGCTCACTGTGCCCCTGGCATTCCTGGCCGCGGCGATGTCCTTGGTGTTGGCCCTGCCCCTAGGAATAGTTTTGGCCGTCCGTCCGCGGGGACCTTCGGATCTCCTGATCACCGCCCTCTCCCAACTGGGCATGGCTTTCCCCGAGTTCTGGACAGGGATAATCCTGGCAGGCTTCCTCTCCTTGAGGTTGCACCTCCTGCCGGCCGGGGGGTTCCCGGGTTGGGACCGGGGGCCTGAGGCCTTGAAACATCTGCTCCTGCCGGGGTTCGTCCTGGCCCTTCCCCGATCCGCATACCTCGCCCGCATGGTACGGGGGAACCTGCTCGAGGTTTTGGGAAGTGACTTCGTGCGGTCGGCCCGGGCGAAGGGGCTTCCGGAGTGGGTGGTGGTCCTCCGGCATGGACTGCGGCCGGCTTTGATCCCCGTGGTGACGGCACTGGGGCTTCTATTCGGGCAGCTTCTGGCTGGGGCCATCGTCGTGGAGAACGTGTTTTACCTGCCTGGGCTGGGACATCTCGCCCTGAAGGCCGTGATGTCCCGGGACATCCCCTTGATGCAGGGGCTGGCGGTGTGGATGGCCGGGGTGATCCTCCTGGTCAACCTCGTTACCGACATCTCCTACGGCCTCCTGGATCCCAGGGTGCGTTACCGCTGATGAGGTCCCTGCTCCTTCCGGCGGGTTGTGTCCTCCTTGGGATGGTAGTGGTTTTGACACTGATCGGTGCTTTCTATCTCCCCTATCCGCCGGAGGCACTGGGGACACCATACCTACCTCCCTGTGGCGCCCATCCCTTCGGAACCGATTGGTTCGGCCGTGACGTCCTCTCCAGGGTGATGGCGGGAGGGAAGGTCAGCCTGGGGATCGCCGGGGCGGCGGTGGCCATGGGAGGAAGCGCGGGGTTGCTGATCGGTGCCCTGGCCGGCTATTACGGCGGGCTCTTGGATGAGCTCCTCATGGGGGCGGTGAACCTGATCATGGCCTTGCCGGCCATCCTCATGGCCCTGGTCCTCCTTCTGGTCCTGGGTCCCGGCTGGTACGGGGTGACGGCGGCAATCGCCCTCTTCAACGTTCCTTACTTCGCCCGGATCGTCCGGGGAAGCTTCCTCTCGTTGCGGGAGAGGGACTTCGTCACCGCTGCCAGGGCCTACGGCGCCGGCACCTCCCGAATCATCCTCCGTCATCTCTTCCCCAACGCCCTTTCCCCGTTGCTCGTGCAGCTTACAACCTCCCTCTCCACCGCCCTCTTGGTGGAGGCCTCCCTGAGCTACCTGGGGCTCGGTCCCCAGCCGCCGCAACCGAGCTGGGGACGGATGTTGCGGGAGGCACAGAGCTATTTCTCCCTCAGTCCTTGGCCAGCGATCTTCCCGGGGCTGGTGCTCGCCATGGCGGTGATGGGGCTGAACCTCCTCGGAGATGGCCTCCAGGAACTGAGGATACAGGGGGTCAAGTCCCCCAACTCACGTGGCTCAAGTCCAGGACGTAGATGGGGTAGACGCTTACCCCTCGGAGGCCGGTCCGGAAGACGAAGATCCGGTGGGGATCCTGGATGAAGTAGTTGACCACCTGTTCCGCTATCAGCTGCTGCACCCTGCGGTAGATTCCTTCCCGCTTCCTGTGATCCAAAGTCCGCTCCCCCTGGAGGAGGAGCTCATCCACCTTGGGATCGTCCCAGCCGCGCCGGAAGTAATAATCCGGCCTCTCCGGGCCATAGGAGGTGAGCATCAAGGCTGGATCCAGCCGGCCGATGTGAGCGATCACCGTGAGATCGTAGTCCGCCTGGGAGTAGACCCGTTCAAGCCACGTCCCCCAATCCACCTGCTGGAGGGAGAGGCGGATACCGACTTCCGCGAGCTGGGAGGCGATGACCTCGCCGGTACGCACGTGGAAGACGTAGTTGGCCGGGAGGGTCAGGGTGGCGGAGAAACCGTGAGGGTAGCCCGCCTGGGAGAGGAGGGCCCGGGCCTTGGAGGGATCGTGGGGGTAGAGGCCGGTGAGATCCACGTAATAGGGGGAGACAGGGCTCAGTGGGCCCCCGATGGGAGTCCCGTAACCCAGGGAGACCAATCTGATTATGGCATCCCGGTCGATGGCATACGCCATGGCCTGTCTCACCCGAAGATCGTCGAAGGGGTGGCGGGCGTTGTTGATGGCCAGGATCTGGACCAGACCTTGGGGGCCGGAGACGGCCTCGAAACGGGGTTCCTTGGCTGCGGCCACGGCGATCTCCGGGGTGGCCTCGGCGATCATGTCCACCTCGCCGGCCTCCAGAGCCAAAAGCTGGGCCGCCGGATCCGGGATGAAGCGGAATACGACCCTCTCCAACTCGGGCACACCGGGGAGGTAATAGTCGGGGTTGCGTTCCAGTATCAAGCGGTCCCCAGGACGCCAGCTCTCGAAACGGAAGGGTCCAGTCCCCACGGGGTGGGTAGCGAGATCCTGTGCCTCGGGGGGGACCACCACCGTGTCCCCCAAGGCAAGGAGGGAGAGGAAAGGGGCGTAGGGTTCCCGTAGGTGGAAGACCACGGTTTCCCTTCCCTGGGCTTCCACCGAAGCGATAGGGCGAAAGTACTCGGGGTGAGGATGGCCGCTGCTGAGCTCCATCAGCCTTCGGAAGCTTCCCACCACTGCCCTCGCATCGCAGGGGGTCCCGTCGTGGAAGAGGATCCCGGGCCGCAGGTGGAAGATGTAGGTGAGGCCATCTGAGGAGATCTCCCAGCTGCGGGCGATCTGACCGTGTAGTTCCCCCTCGGGTCCCACTTGGATCAGGTTCTCGTAAAGGTTGTGGTGCAGGAGGAAGTCGATGATCCCGGCGGCGTTGGTGGTAGGGTCGAGCCCAGGGGGCTCGGTGGAGACGGCGATCCGTAGCTCCTGGGCCCAGAGTCCGCCCGTGAGGGCTAGGGAGAGGAGGACGGCGAACAACGATTTCGCCCCCATGCCACCTGATCCTACGCCAAGGAACACGTTCCCACAAAAAGAGCCCCCAAGGGGCTCCCGACATCTACCCAGGTATCACACAGGGGCTAAACCCACATCAGCCGGGCCATCTCCGCTCCATCGCCCCGGCGGGGGCCCAGCTTCAGGACACGGGTGTAACCGCCGGGTCGGTCCTTGTAGCGGGGCGCGATCTCCTCGAAGAGCTTCGTGGTGGCCTCTTTGTCCTGGAGGACGGCGAAGGCCATCCGCCGGGCGGCCTGATTCCCCTTCTTTGCCCAGGCAACGAGTCGCTCCACCACCTGCTGGGTGGCCTTGGCCCGGGCCGGGGTGGTATCGACCTTCCCGTGGAGGATCAGGTCCTTGGCCTGGTTCCTCAACACCGCCTCCCGGCGGGATTTCTCCATGGAGAGCTGCTTAACCTTCCTGCGATGCCGCATCCTGGTCCTCCTTCTCCGAGCGCAGACTGTAGCCGAGTTCCCGAAGGCGTTCCTCCACCTTCTCCAGGGTCTTCTCCCCGAACCCGTGGATATCCAGGAGCTCCTCCCTGGTGCGCGAAAGGAGGTCCTTCAAGGTGACGATGCCCTCCTGCTGCAGGAGGTGAGCCGCCCGGACATCGAAACCCAGCTTGTCCAGGGTCTCATAGAGCTCCTCCGGGACTTCCTCCCCCTTCTCCTCTGCGGCCGCCGCGGCCTCAGCCCCGGCGAGGATCTCGAAATGGCGCCGGATGATGTCCAGGGCCTCGGCGAAGGCCTCTCGGGGGGAGGTGGCCCCATTGGTCCAGATCTCCAAGATCAAGCGCTCGTAGCCGGACCTCCCGCCCACCCGGGTCTCCTCCACGGTGAAATTGACCTTCTCCACCGGAGAGAAGTCGGAGTCGATGGGGATCAGGGAGACCGGGGCATCCTCCTTTTTGTTCTCGTCGGCGCTGCGGAAGCCCCTTCCAACCTCTACCTCCATCTCCACGTCCAGCTGGCCGTCCTCGTTCAGGGTGGCGATGTAGTGGTCCGGGTTCACGATCTTCACCCCGGCCGGGGCCTGGATGTCCCTGGCCCGGACCTCCGCCGGTCCCTGGACGTTGATGAACATCCGTGCGCTATCGGTGCCATTCATGCGGATCGCCAACCCTCGGATGTTCAGGATGATGTTGAGGAGATCCTCTCGTACCCCCTCGATGGTATCGTATTCGTGGTATTTTCCGGCGAAGGAAACCCGTACCACCGCCGCTCCGGGGATGGAGGCGAGAAGCACCCGCCGCAGGGTGTTTCCCAAGGTGGTGGCGTAACCCCGCTCCAGGGGCTCCACCACCAGCCTCCCATAGGTATCGGAGTGCTCCTCCCAAACGACCTTCTCCGGGTAAACGAAATCCGTCCTCATCTCGAGTAGAACTCCACGATCAGGTTGGTATCGATGGATTTATCGAGCTCTTCTTCAGGCGGCTCCGCGTTCACCTGGATCCTGAGGTTCTCCAGATCCGCGGTGATCCAGCTGGGCACGGAGCGCTTCCCGAACGACTCCTTGATGAGCTCCCTGAGCTTTTCCCGGGACTGGGGTTTTACCTCGATCACATCCCCGGGCTCCACTCGATAAGAGGGGATATCGGTGACCCGGCCGTTCACCAGGAAATGGCCGTGGGATACAAGCTGTCGTGCCTGAGCCCGGGAAGCGGCGAATCCCGCCCGGTACACCACGTTGTCCAGCCTCTGCTCTAGGAGCTTAAGGAGGGCTGTACCAGTCCGACCCTTCACCTTCTGGGCCTCCTCCACGTAGCGACGGAACTGCTCCTCCTGTAGCCCGTAGATCCTCCTCAGCTTCTGCTTCTCCCTGAGGCGGATGGCGTAACCGGTGAGACGTCGCCGGTAACGGCCGTGCTGGCCCGGGGGATAGGGACGCCGGTTCATGGGACATTTGTCGGAGTAGCAACGATCCCCCTTGAGGTACAGCTTGACCCCAGCCCTCCTACATAGCCTGCATTTCGGACCGATATATCTTCCCATGTGCCTACCTCCTAGCTGTGGGGGGTGGGGGTCACGTTCTTGACCTCTTCCACCTGGATGCCCGAGGAACGTAGGGTCTGGATCACCGCCTGGCGCCCAGGGCCTGCGCCGTTCACCGTGACAATCACCGACTTTATCCCGTACTCCCGCATCTCCTTGATCAGGGCCTGGCACGCCACCTGGGCCGCGTAGGGAGTCCCCTTGCGGGAGCCGGTGTAGCCCTCGGTACCCGGTGACTTCCAGGTGATCACGTTCCCATCGAGATCCGTGAGGGTGAGAATGGTGTTGTTGAAGGTGGAGTGGATATGGACCCTGGCCCGCTCCAGCTTGATGCTCTTCTTCTTCCGCCGCCGCGCCGTCCTGGTAGCCATGGTTACTTCCTGCTCCTTCTACCGGCCTTATCGGGACGGGGTCCCTTCCAAGTACGGGCGTTGGAACGGGTGCGCTGACCCCGCACCGGAAGCCCCACCTTGTGGCGGAGCCCTCGGTAACAGCCGATGTCGATGAGACGCTTGATGTTCATCTGCACCTCTCGGCGGAGGTCGCCCTCCACCTTGTACTCCTCCACCGCCCGCTGCAGGGTCGCCACCTCCTGATCGGTGAGATCGATCACCTTCTTCTCCGGAGGTATGCCCGTTTTCTCCAGGATCTCCTTCGCCCGAGATCGTCCGATCCCGTAGATATAGGTGAGGGCGATGTCTATCCTCTTCTTCGCTGGAAGGTTGACACCCGCTATCCTGGCCATATGTCCTCCCCTATTTCTGGCGCTGTTTGTGCTTTGGGTTGGGGCAGATGACCCACAGCCGGCCATGCCGGCGTACTATCCGGCATTTCTCGCAGCGCTTCTTCACTGAACTCCTGACCTTCATCTCCCCCTCCCTGCCTTAGGCTTTAGCTTTCCCGGTAGACGATCCGTCCCCGGCTGAGATCGTAAGGCGAGAACTCCACCACCACCCGATCCCCGGTCACCACCCTGATGAAATGTTTCCGCATCTTCCCCGAGATGACGCACAGGGCAACATGCCCGTTATCAAGGCGTACCCGGAACATGGAATCGGGCAACGCCTCGATCACCTCGCCGTGCATACGGATGACGTCCTTCTTCGACAAAACTCCTCCCAGATCCAGCCCGTAAGGACCGCAGGTCCTTCGGGCGTGATGGCCACCATTTCCTCATAATGGGCCGTCGGTCCGCCCCCTCGGGCCACGGCGGTCCAACCGTCGCCCTTGATCTCGACGGGGTCAGGATCGGCCTTCACCATAGGCTCGATACAAAAAACCATCCCCTCCCGCAACCTCGGCCCCTTGCCAGGCGGGCCGAAATTGGGAATGGCCGGGTCCTCGTGCAGGGCCCGCCCGATCCCGTGGCCGACGAACTCCTTGACCACGTAATAACCAGCCTTTCGGACGTGGAATTCGATGGCGTGGGAAATATCCGAAAGGCGGTTCCCAATGATAGCCTTCTCTACAGCCACCTGCAAGGCAGCCCGGGTGGCGGCCATGAGCCGCTCCGCCTCTGCCGATATTTCCCCCACTCCCACTGTGATAGCGGCATCGGCGAAATAGCCCTTGCGTTCGAGCCCAAGGTCCAGGGAGAGGACATCCCCCTCCCGCAGGATCCGGTCGTCCGAGGGGATCCCGTGGACGATCTCCTGGTTGATGGAGGCACAAAGGGAGGCCGGATATCCCTTGTACCCCTTGAAGGCAGGCCTCCCACCGGCCTCCCGGATCCGTCGCTCCGCGACCCGATCGAGCTCGCCAGTGCTCGTCCCCGGCTCCGCTCGCAGCGCGAGCTCCACGAGGATCTCACGCAGGATCTCCGCGTTCTCGGCCATCAGGCGGAGTTCCCTAGGGCTCTTGAGGGAGATCATATCGGTTCCCCGAGTACCTCCACCGCCTGGCGGAAGACCTCTTCCGGGCTGCGGGAGGCATCGATCCGGCGGAGGAGCCCTCTACGGGAGTAGTAATCCACCAAGGGAGCCGAGTCCCGCTGGTAAACCTCGTAGCGTCGGGCGATCACCTCGGGGCGGTCGTCAGGCCGTTGATAGAGCTCCCCGCCGCAGCGGTCACACACCCCGGGGACCTTGGGGGGATTGGTGATGAGGTTGTAATTGGCACCGCACTTCCGACATACCCTCCGGGCCGAGAGACGCCGAACCACCTCTTCCCGCGAAAGCTCCAGGAAGAGGACGTGATCCACGGATACGATCTCCTCCAGTCCCTTGGCCTGGGCCAGGGTCCTGGGGAAGCCGTCGAAGAGCACCCCTTTCCCGTCGGCGGCCCGCAGCCGCTCCCGGACCATCTCCAGGATCACATCGTCCGGTACCAGTTCCCCCTTCTCCATGTACCCCTTGGCCAACTTCCCGAGCTTCGAGCCCTTGGCTACCTCCTCCCGGAGGATGTCCCCGGTGGAGAGATGGAGGAACCCGTACCTTTCCACCAACCGTTCCGCCAACGTCCCCTTCCCGGCCCCGGGTGGCCCCAGCAGGATGACGTTCACCGCCGCCTCCCCAGGAAAGCCGCCCCGGTCCCCTTGATAAGGGACTCATAGTGGTGCATCACGAGGTGTGCCTCTATCTGCATTAAGGTGTCGATCCCCACCCCCACCACGATCAGGAGGGAGGTCCCACCCAGCCAAAGGAGGGTGCTGGCCCGCAGGCCGCTCGCCGCACCCAGGATGTAGGGGATCAGGGCGATGGCCGTGAGGAAGAGGGCCCCCACCAGGAGGATCTTGTTGGAGACGTCCTGCAGATAAAGGGCCGTGGGCTGTCCCGGCCTCACCCCGGGAACGAACCCCCCGGCCTCACGCAGGTTCTTGGCCACGTCGTTCGGATCGAAGATGATGGAGGCGTAGAAGTAGGCGAAGAAGATGATGAGCAGGGCGTAAAGCGTCAGATACACCGGATGGGGCGGGGCGAAGTAGACCGCTATGGCCTTCGTGGAAGGCACTGCCCGGAAGACCAGGTAGGGAAGCTGCAGGATCGCCAGGGCGAAGATGATGGGGATGACCCCTCCCTGGTTCACCCTTATGGGGAGGTGTGCGGTGTGGCCGCCGTAGATCCGCCTCCCCGCGGTTCTCTTGGCGTACTGAACCACGATTTTCCTCTGCGCCTGCTGGAGGACGGTGGCCGCGGCGATCACCACAACGAACATCACGACGAAGATCACAAGCCACAGAACACTCACCGCGCCGGTGCTGACGTTGGTGTAGATCTGGGAGAAGTAGTAGGGATAACGGGCGACGATCCCGGCCATGATGATCATCGAGATTCCGTTCCCGATCCCGTTTTCAGTGATCCGCTCCCCGATCCACATGAGGAAGATCGAGCCCGTGGTCATGGCGATGATGGCGGTGAGGAAGAAAGTGGGGCTGGGCTTCGCCACCCCGGCGTTCACCGCCAACATGGCGTACCCGACGGACATGATGGCCGCCATTCCCACCGTGCCCCAACGGGTGTACTGGGTGATCTTCTTGCGGCCCTCACGTCCCTGCTGCTGGAGTTCTTTCAGCTTGGGGAATACGGCCATGAGAAGGGACATGATGATGGAGACGTTGATATAGGGGATCACCCCCAGCGCGAACAGCGAGAAGTACCGTAGCCCCCCTCCGGTGAACATGCTCACGAACTGGAAGATCCCCCCCCAGGCTCGGGAGAGGATGTCGGCGAAGGTCCGGGCGTCCACCCCTGGGACGGGGATATGGACCCCGATCCGAAAGACAAGCAGCATAAGCAGGGTATAGATGATGCGCTGCCTCAGCTCAGCGACAGCGAAGACCCCCCTTATCCGCTCGAACAACTAGACCTCCTCCACCTTCCCGCCTGCGGCCTCGATCTTCTTCCGGGCCGTCTCGGAGAACTTATGGGCCTTCACCGTCAGGGCCTTGGTGAGTTCCCCATCCCCCAACACCTTCAAGCCGTCCTTCAGGTCCTTGATGATCCCCCGGGAAAGCAGTTCCTCTGGGGTCACCACCTCACCGGCCTGGAAGTACCGTTCCAAGGTGCCGACGTTGACGATGGCGTACTCGGCCCGGAGTGGATTGCGGAAGCCCCGCTTGGGGAAGCGCATCCAGAACGGGGTCTGCCCTCCCTCGAACGTGGGACGCACCCCGCCACCGGAACGGGACTTCTGCCCCTTGGTGCCCCTGCCGGACTCGTGACCCCCGTGGCCGGAACCGTGACCCCGGCCGATCCTCTTGATCCGGCGTTTGGCACCAGGAGAGGGTCTCAGATCATGCAGCCTCAGCGTCATCTTTCCCCTCCGTCTCCACTGCCAGGATCTCCTCTACGGGTTTGTCCCGGAGCTCCGCCACCTTCTCCGGCGTCCGCAGCCTCTTGAATCCCTCCAGGGTGGCCTTGGCCAGGTTCAGTGGGTTCGTGGAGCCCAGGGCCTTGGTGAGGATGTCCCGTATCCCGGCGGCCCGGCACACTGCCCCCACCGTCCTGCCGGCGATCACCCCGGTCCCGGGGTAAGCTGGCTTCAGGAGGACCCGCGCGGCCTTGAACTCCCCGATAACCTCGTGGGGGATGGTGCCGTTGACCACCGGTACCTCCACCATGTGCCTCAGGGCGTCCCGGATCCCCTGCTGGATCGCCTGGGGGATCTCCACCGATTTACCTATCCCCACCCCCACGTGTCCCTGACCGTCCCCGGCCACCACCGTGACCCGGAACTTCATCCTTTTCCCGCCCTTGGTGACCTTTCCCACCCGGCGGATCTCGATGACCTCGTTGACGATCTGATCAAGCGGAAGCGAGATATTACCAGGCATCAGAACTCCAGTCCCTCCTCCCTCGCGGCCTCGGCCAAGGCCTTGACCTTGCCATGGTAGGGATAGCCGCCCCGATCGAAGACCACCTGCTTTATCCCCCGCTCCAGGGCCCGCCGCGCCACCAGCCTTCCCACTTCCCGGGCGGCCTCTATGTTAGGGGATCTTATTCTCTCCCGAAGCTCTGGATCCAGCGTGGAAGCCGTGACCAGGGTGCGGCTCCCTTGGGGAGGTGTGTCGTCGATGATCTGGGCGTAGATGTGCCTGAGCGATTTGAACACGAACAACCGCGGCCGCTCCGGGGTCCCTGAGACCTTCTTGCGGATACGTCGGTGTCGGATCTTCCTCCGCTCGTTACGGCTCAATCCCCTTGTTTTCATCCTGCCTTCACCCCGGCTTTGCCCGCCTTGCGGATGATGACCTCATCGTCGTAGCGGATACCGGTGCCATGGTAGGGCTCCGGCGGCCGGAACTTCCGGATGTTCGCCGCCACCTGGCCCACCAGTTGCTTGTCGATCCCCCGGACGATGATGGTGTTGTTGTCCGGCACCTCCACTTCGACCCCCTCCGGGATCTCGTAGCGGACGGGATGGGAGTAACCGAGCTCCAACACCAGGGTCCGTCCCTCCATCCGGGCCCGGTAACCCAGACCCTGGATGAGGAGCCGGCGTTCCCACTTCTTCGTCACCCCGTGGACCATGTTGGCGATCAGCGCTCGATAGAGCCCATGGCGGGCCCGGAACGGGGCCCGATCCCCCTTCCGATGCACCCGGATCTCGGAGTCTGCCACCTCGATCTCCACGTACTCCGGCTCGTAGCGGGTCTCCAATTTCCCCAAAGGCCCCTCCACCACGACACGGTCGCCCTTCACCTCGACCTTGACCCCCTCGGGTATAGGTATCGGCCTCTTCCCTATCTTGGACATGGCCTCACCTCACCAGACCTCGCAGATGAGCTCGCCGCCGATGTGGCGCTTGCGCGCCTCCTTGTCAGTCATCACCCCTTGGGAGGTGGAGATGATGGCGATCCCCAGGCCCGAACGCACCGGCTTTATCTCGTCCGCACTTACATACACCCTCCGGGAGGGCCTGGACACCCGCCGCATCCCCTCGATGGCTGGGATCCACTTGCGGGTCCCCTCCCGCTTGTACTTGAGGCGGATCCTGAGCACGGGGTAGGAACCCCCCTCTTGGACCTCGTAATCCTCGATATAACCCTCCTCCTTCAGGATCCGAGCGATGGCCACGAGCATCTTGGAGGAGGGCATCTCCACCTCCTCCTTTCGGCGCATAATGGCGTTCCTTATGCGCGCGAGCATATCGGCGATCGGGTCGTTGACCATGGTCTTCACCTCACCAACTCGCTTTCTTCACCCCGGGGATCTCCCCTTCCAGGGCCATCTTGCGGAAACAGAGCCTGCAGATCCCGAAATCCCGGATGTAACCCCGGGGACGACCACATATCTTGCAACGGTTCCGCTGCCTGACCTTGTACTTCGGCGGCCTTTTCGCCTTCTCGATAAGGGCCTTTCGTGCCATCTTCCCTCCTAGCCTTTGCGGAAGGGACAGCCCAGGGCCTTAAGGAGCTCGTAGGCCTCCCTGTCCGTTTTGGCGGTGGTCACGATGATGATGTCCATCCCCTGGGGCTGGACCACATCGTCATATGTGACCTCGGGAAACACCAGTTGGTCCGGAATCCCGAGGGAATAGTTTCCCCGACCGTCGAAGGAGTCCGGGGAAACCCCTTTGAAGTCCCTGAGCCCCGGGAGGACCACGTTGAAGAGCTTGTTCAAGAACTCATACGCCCGCTCCTTGCGGAGCGTCACCTTGCAACCGATGGGATCCCCTTTCCTGATCTTGAAGTCCGAGATCGAGCGCTTGGCCCTAGTGACCACCGGCCACTGACCGGTGATCTGGGCCAGGTTCTTCATGGCCCCCTCCAGAACCTTGGGGTCGTCGTGCTTCCCGACCCCCATGTTGACCACCACCTTCTCCACCTTGGGTACTTCCATTGGATTCTTGTACCCAAGTTCCCTCATGAGCTGCGGCACGATCTCCTTCTTGAACCTCTCCCAAAGCAGCATCTTCAGTCGAAGACGGCCTTACAGTGCTTGCACTGCCGTCTCTTCCTCCCCTCGACGAACGTGTAGCCTATACGCGTTGGAATCCCGCATTCAGGGCAGATCACCTTAACGTTGGAGACGTGGATGGGCGCCTCCCGCTTCAGGATCCCCGGCTCCCGGATGGTGAGGGTGGGGCGCTGGTGTTTGGTGACGATGTTCACCCCTTCCACCAACACCCGCTCCTCGTCGGGGAAGACCCTGAGGACCTTGCCGATCTTCCCCTTGTCCTTCCCGGCGATTACCTTCACGCGATCGCCCTTCTTGACCTTCATCACACCACCTCCGGGGCCAGGGAGATGATGCGCATCATCCCCAGCTCCCTGAGCTCCCGGGCCACCGGACCGAAGACCCGGGTCCCGATGGGCTGGAGGTTCTTGTCCACCAACACCACGGCGTTGTCATCGAACCGGATATAGGAACCATCGGCCCGACGATAGGCCGCCCGGGTGCGGACGATCACTCCCCGGACCAGGTCCCCCTTCTCCAGCTCCGAGGTGGGGACCCTCTTCTGGACGGACGCCACGATTATATCACCGATCTTTCCCACCCGTTTCTTCCCCAGGACCTGGATGCACTTCACGATCCGAGCGCCGGAATTATCGGCAACCACGAGCTTCGTCTCCGGACGGATCATGTTTCATCCCTCCCCTTCCTCGGCCCGTCGCAGGATCTCCACCAGCCGCCAGCGCTTGAGGCGGGAAAGGGGCCGGGTCTCCTCGATGAGGACGATGTCCCCCACCTTGGCGCGCTCGTACTCATCGTGGACGTAATACTTCTTGCGGCGTTTTATGTACTTGTGGACCCGGGGATGCTCCACCAAGCGCTCCTCCATGACCACGATGGTCTTCTGCATCTTGTCGGAGACCACTTTGCCGATCCTGCGCTTACGCACGGCTCCCCTCCCGCCGCTTTAGCTCCCGCTCGCGCAGGATGGTGAGGGCGCGAGCGATGTCCCGCTTCGTCTTCTTTATCTCCGCAGTGTTCTGGAGTTGGCCCGAAGCGAGCTGGAAGCGGAGGTTGAGGAGCTTCCGCTTCCACTCCGCCACCCTCTGCCTGAGCTCCTCGTCCGAAAGCTCCCGCAACTCCCGCGCCTTCATTTGCGCTCACCCCCGAAGTGGAACCGGGTCTTGAGGCGCGTCGGGATGGGGAGCTTGGCTGCCACCTTCCGGTGGACCTCCTTCGCTTCCTCCGGGGAGACACCGGTGAACTCGAAGATGATCCTCCCCGGGAGCACCACCGCCACCCATCCCTCCACGTTTCCTTTGCCTTTGCCCATACGGGACTCGGCCGGTTTCTTGGTGTAAGGAACGTCGGGGAAGACGCGGATCCAGATTTTACCCCTGGGGAGGGCCCGGGAAAGGGCCGTCCGGGCTGCCTCGATCTGCTGTTGGGTGAGCCACACGGCCCCCAGGGCCTGGATCCCGTAGTCGCCGAAGACCACCTCGGTCCCCCGGGTGGCCTTGCGCTTGAAGATCCCACGGTGGCGGTGATATTTACGGAATTTCGTCCGCTTCGGGAAAAGCAGGGCCATATCTTCTCACTCCTCCAGTTGGAACCGTTCCTTGGGGGACCAAACCTCCCCCCGGAAGACCCAGGCCTTCACCCCGATGATTCCGTATTTCGTCCAGGCCTCGGCCAGACCGTAATCCACGTCGGCCCGCAGGGTGGAAAGGGGGACCCGACCCTCCTTGATCTCCACCGAACGGGCGATCTCCGCGCCCCCCAACCTCCCCGAGACCCGGATCTTCACCCCCTGGGCCCCGGCGGCCATCACCCGGCGCACCGTCTCCTTCATGGCCCGGTAGGGGTTGATCCGGTTCTCGATCTGGAAGGCAACATCCTGGGCCACCAATGGTGCCTCCAGTTCCGGCCGTTCCACCTCCATCACCCCTATCCTCACCTCCCGGCCGGTCATCCTGGAGAGCTCCCGCTGGAGCTTCTGTATCTCGCTTCCCCCACGGCCGATGATCACCCCGGGACGGGCGGCTCGCACCGTGACCGCCACGCGTTCCTCCACCGCTCGCTCTATGAGGACCTCGGCGATCCCAGCCCCCCGGTAGTTCTTCTTGATGTACTGGCGGATCTTCGCGTCCTCCACTACGTACTCGGGGACCTTCTTGTCGGGGGCATACCAGTTGGAGCGCCATTTCCGCAGCACCCCGATGCGGAAACCGACCGGGTGAGTCTTCTGGCCCATCAGTCTCCTCCCTCCTTCTCCGCCACCACCACGGTGATGTGGCTCGTACGCCGCTGGATGATGTCGGCACGGCCGAACGCCCGGGGCTTCAGGCGCCGCATCCTTGGCCCCTCGTCCACGTAGGCCTTGACCACCCAAAGTGCATCCTCGTCCATCTCGAAGTTGTTCACGGCGTTGGCCACCGCCGACTCCAGGACCTTCCTTATGACCCGGGCGGCCTTCTTGGGGGAGAAGGCCAGGATCCGCCGGGCTTCCTCCACGGGTTTGCCCCGGATCCGGTCGATCACCAGACGGGCCTTCTTGGGCGATATCCGCACGAAGCGCGCCCTAGCCAAGGCCTCCATATCCCCTCACCTCACTTCGGGGCCGGCGGCTTCTTTTTCTTCATGCCGCCGTGCCCGCGGAAGGTCCGGGTGGGAGCGAACTCCCCCAGTCGATGTCCGATCATGGCCTCGGTGATGTGCACAGGAACATGGGTCCTTCCGTTGTGCACCTTGATGGTGAGTCCCACCATCTCCGGGATGATCATGGAGGCCCGGGACCAGGTGATGATCTCCGAGATCTCCCCTCGACGGAACTTCTCGATCTTCTTCAGGAGCTTCGGATCTACGTAAGGTCCCTTAGCCCGGGAACGTCCCATCACTTCCTCCTCTTGATGATGAGCTTATCGCTGGGTTTGCGGGGTTTACGGGTCTTGCGGCCACCTTTGGTGAGCCAACCCCAAGGAGACTTGGGGGGTCTTCCCTCGCCGGTGCGGCCCTCGCCGCCCCCATGGGGATGGTCCACAGCGTTCATGGCCACCCCCCGCACATGCGGTCGCCACCCTAGGTGCCGCCTGCGACCGGCCTTGCCGTGCTTCACGTTCTTGTGATCCAAGTTGGAGACCTGCCCGATGGTGGCCCAACACTCCAGGTGGAACTTCCGTACCTCCCCGGAGGGCAGCCGCACGATGGCCCACTTGCCCTCCTTGGCCATGAGCTTGGCCTCCGCGCCGGCGGCCCGGACCACTTTAGCCCTGGAGCCGGGATACATCTCGATGTTGTGAATGGTGGCCCCCACGGGGATCACCTTCAGGGGCATGGCGTTCCCCACACGGGGTTCGGCCTCCTCGCCGGACATCACCACGTCCCCCACCTTGAGCCCTTCCGGGGCCAGGATGTACCGCTTCTCCCCGTCCGCGTAATGCAGGAGTGCAATCCAGGCGGTGCGGTTCGGGTCGTACTCGATGGCCGCCACCTTGGCCGGGACCCCCGCCTTGTCCTTGCGGTCGAAATCGATGATGCGGTAGAGGCGCTTGTGCCCCCCACCCCGATGGCGCGCGGTGATCCGTCCTTGGTTGTTGCGGCCGAACCGCCGGTGCAAGGGTTCCACCAGGGACTTCTCCGGCTCCTTCTTGGTAAGCTCGGAGTAGTCAGGCCAGACCGCGTGTCTCAGCCCCGGCGTCGTCGGCTTCCATTTTTTGAGTCCCATTCACATCACCCCACGATGTCGATCTTGTGCCCCGGCGCCAGCTTCACGATGGCTTTCTTCCAGGACCGGGTGCGGCCGAAGCGTCTATCCAAACGCGTGCGGCGGGGTTTGCCCTTCACCCGCACCGTCCAGACCTTCTCCACCTTCACCCCGAAGAGCTCCTCCACCGCCCAGCGGATCTGGGGCTTGGAGGCATTGGGGTGGACCTCGAAGGTGTATTTGCCTTCCTCCATCCCCCGCCAGCTCTTCTCGGTGAGCACAGGGCGGATGATGATGTCCTCGGGCATGACCCTAGCGGCCATCGCTCAACCTCCTCACCAATTCCTCCACCGCCCCCTGGGTGAGGAGCAGGCCCTCGTGATTGAGGATATGGTAGGGGGTGAGGGCGTCGGAACGTACACATTCCACCCCGGGGATGTTGGAGAAGGATTTGTAGATCGGCACCCGGTACTCGGGAATGGCGGTCACCACCAACGTCTTCTCCGGACACCCCAGGGCCTCCAACACCCGGATGCCCTCCTTGGTCTTGGGGCGCTCGAAGCCCAACCGATCGATGAGGAGGAGGTTCCCCTCCTGGGCCCGGGCCGAGAGGGCCGATATCAGGGCCTTCCTGCGCATCTTCTTGGGAAGCTCCAGCCGCCTTTTTATCGGCTTCGGCCCGAAGACCACCCCCCCACCCCGCCAGATGGGGGAGCGGATGGAGCCGTGGCGGGCGCGTCCGGTGTGCTTTTGGGGCCAGGGCTTCCTCCCCCCTCCCCGGACCTCCCCCCGGGTCTTGGCGGAGGCGGTCCACTGGCGCTGGTTGTAGAGGTAGACCCTGACCGCCCGCCAGAGGAGGTCCTCGTTGACCTCGGCCCCGAAGATCTCCTCCGGTACCTCCACCTCCTCCGGCCCGGCATCCAGGTTATCCCAATGGAAAAGCTTCGCCTTCGGCATCCCCATCACCCTCATTTGCTCTTCCTGATGAGAAGCAGCCCCTTCCTGTGACCCGGAACGGAACCCTTGACCACGAGGAGGTTGTTCTCCGGGTCCACGTGGAGGACGGTGAGCCGCCGGACCGTAACCCGATCGACCCCCATATGGCCGGGCATCTTCTTGCCCTTCATCACCTTGTTCAAACCCATAGGCCCGGAGGTCCCAGGGCGCCTGATCCACTTGTGCCCGTGGGATTTGGGGCGGTAGCTGAAGTCCCAACGCTTGATAGTCCCTTGGAAGCCCCGTCCCTTGCTCACCCCGGTCACATCCACCTTCTCTCCTGGGGAGAAGATATCCACCCTGATCTCCTGGCCCACCTGGAACTCATCCGGATCCTCCACCCGCACCTCGTAGAGATGCCTCCGCGGTTCCACCCCGGCCTTCTTGAAATGCCCCAGAAGAGGCTTGGTGACCTTGCGCTCGGGGATCCTCTCGTACCCGAGCTGCACCGCGGCGTACCCTTCCCTCTCCGGGCGGCGTATCTGCACCACCACCGAGGGTTCCACCTGGATCACCGTGGCCCCGGTGGCCCGGCCCTCCTCGTCGAACCATTGGGTCATCCCTACCTTGCGGCCCATCAAAGCCAACATCCCTGCCTCCTCAGAGCTTGATCTCTACATCGATTCCCGTGGGGAGCTCGATCTCCATCAAGGCACTTATGGTCTCAGCGGTGGGCTCCACGATGTCGATGAGGCGCTTGTGGATCTTGCGCTCGAAATGCTCCATGGAGCGCTTGTCCACGTGGGGCGAGCGCAGGACGGTATAGAGCCTGCGCTCGGTGGGAAGCGGGATCGGGCCCACGACCTTGGCACGGGTGTTCAAGGCCCGTTCCACGATCTTCCGCACCGCCAGATCCACCAACTCGTGGTCGTAGCTCTTGAGCTTTATCCTTATTTTGTCCCTAGGCATCCTCGTATCCCCTACCCCTCAGGATCTCCTTGGCCAGCTTCTCCGGCACGACATCGTAATGGGTCACCTGAAGGGTGCAGCTCGCCCGCCCCTGGGTGAGGGAACGGAGCTGGGTGGCATACCCAAAAGTTTCGGCCAGCGGAATACGTACGTGGATGATCTCCACTGGCCCTCGGGACTCAACCCGCTGGATATCGCCCCTTCGGCGACCCAGATCTGCGACTACCTCACCGAGGTACTCGCGAGGGGTCATTATATCGCCTTCCGCGATGGGTTCCAAGATAAGAAAACCCCCCTCCTCCAAGGCCCGCCACAGGGCCTCGGCACCGCAGGCCTCGAACGCCACCTCGGTGGAATCGGTGGGGTGGTAGGTCGCGTCCACCAGGATCGCCCTGATATCGGTCACCGGAAAACCACCGATGGGGCTCGAGCCCATGCCCTCCTGTATCCCCCGTCGCACCGCCTCCACGAAGACCCGGGGAAGGACCTCCTCGGGGACCTTGTTCTCGAACTGAAAACCCTTGCCCCGGGGGAGGGGCTCGAACCGCACCACGACCCGGGCGAATTGGGCCTTGCCGGCCAACGTGCGGGAGAGTTCCTGCTCGATCACCACCGGCCGAGCCAGGGTGGCCTTGTAGGCCACCTGGGGTTTCCCGGCCCGATGGGGGACCTTGTACTCCTCCCTGAGGCGCCGGAGTTGGACCTCGAGCTGCAGTTCCCCCACCCCTCCCACCAGGATCTGGCCGGTCTGGGGATCCTCGGCCACGTGGAAGGTGGGGTCCTCTTGGGAGATCCGTCTGAGGGCATCCCTCAACCGGTCCTCGTCAGCGGAGGAACGGGGCTCCACCGCCATGAAGACCACCGGCTCCGGGAAGGGGATCTTCTCGAGGAGCAAAGGCCTCTTGGGATCGCAGAGGGTATCCCCGGTGAGGACCTCCCCGTTGGCGGTGAGGCCCACGATGTCCCCTGCCAGGGCCTCCTGGAGCCTCTGACGGCGGTTGGCATGTAACCGGAAGAGGCGGGTTATCCGCACCATTCTGCCTGAGGTGGCATTGAGGACCTGTTCCCCTTCCCTTACGCGCCCGGAGTAGATCCGGGTGTAGAGGAGCCGGTCGGCGTAGGGATCCACCATCACTTTGAACACCAGTGCCGCCAAGGGCTCATCGGGATCCGGCCGCCGCACCTCCTCCTTTCCGTCCAGGGAATGGCCCCGGACCGGGGGGACATCCAAGGGGGAAGGGAGGAAGTCCACGACCCCGTCCAGGAGTGGTTGGACCCCGATGTTCCCCAGGGCCGAGCCCCCGAAGACAGGAACGGCCCGCAGGGAAAGGACGAGCTCCCGGATCACCGGGACGGCCCGCTCCGGCGGTATCTCCCCCTTATCGAGGTAAAGGGCAGCGAGCTCGTCGGAGAATTCAGAGAGTTTCTCGAACAACTCCTCTCGAGCTTCCCGCGCCTCCCCTTCCGCCTCGGCCGGCACCGGGAGGTACTCGTAGCGGTCCCCCTGGGTGGATTGGTCCCAGCGGATGGCCCGGAAGGAGAGGAGGTCGATCATCCCCAGGAGACGCCCCTCGTTGTCCCGCCAGGGGAGGGTGAGGACCAAGGGCACCGCCCCCAACCGTTCCACCATCATCTCCACGGTGCGCTGGAAGTCAGCCTCGATCCGGTCCAATTTGTTGATGAACGCCAAGCGGGGGACCCGGTAGCGATCGGCCTGGTGCCAGACAGCCTCCGATTGGGATTCCACCCCTTCCACCCCGGAGAAGAGGACCACCGCCCCATCCAGGACCCGAAGGCTCCTCTCCACCTCCACGGTGAAATCCACGTGTCCTGGGGTATCCACGATGTTTATCTGGTGATCCCTCCAGGAGACGGTGGTGGCAGCGGCGGTGATGGTGATCCCCCGTTCCCGCTCCTGATCCATCCAGTCCATGGTGGCGGTCCCCTCGTGGACCTCCCCCATGCGGTGGATCTTGCGGGTATAGAAGAGGATCCGCTCGGTAAGGGTGGTCTTGCCGGCGTCTATATGGGCGATGATGCCGATATTCCTGACCCTGTGGAGACGGTACGCCGGCTCATCCATCCCTTACCAGCGGTAGTGGGCGAAGGCGCGGTTGGCCTCGGCCATGCGGTGGGTCTCCAGCTTCTTCTGGTAGGCACCGCCCTGGCCTCTGGCGGCGTCGATGATCTCCCGGGCCAGGCGCTCCTCCATGGTGTACTCCGGCCGCTCCCGGGCGGCGTCCCGGATCCACCGCAGGGCAAGCATGGTCTGGCGGTGAGGAGGTACCTCGAAGGGCACCTGATAAGTGGCACCTCCCACCCGGCGGGAGCGGACTTCCATCTTGGGCATGCAGTTCTTGACCGCCTTGATGAAGGTCTCCAGGGCCGGCCCCTCACCCCATTTGTCGATCAGGTCGAAGGCACCGTAGACGATGCGCCGGGCAAGGGACTTCTTCCCGTCCCACATGATGTAGTTGATGAACTTCTCCACCAACTTCGAGCCATAGCGAATATCCGGGGGCACGTCCCGACCGGGTATGACGATATCGTCGGTGTTTATCGTGGCCATATCTCGCTCACTCCTTTGGACGTTTGGTCCCGTACTTGGAACGGGATTGCCTCCGCCCCTCCACTCCGGCGGCGTCCAGGGCGCCGCGGATGATGTGGTACTTCACCCCGGGGAGGTCCTTCACCCGGCCCCCGCGCACGAGGACGAGGGAGTGCTCTTGGAGATTGTGCCCCTCACCTGGGATATAGGCCGTGACCTCGTTCCCGTTGGAGAGACGTACTCGGGCCACCTTCCGCAGGGCGGAGTTGGGTTTCTTGGGTGTCTGGGTGAAGACCCTGAGACACACCCCCCGCCGCTGCGGACAGCCCTCCAGGGCCGGGGACTTCGACTTCCAGCCCTTCGGTTTCCGCGGATGTTTCACCAATTGGTTCAATGTCGGCATAGGACCTCCTGTGCGGCGGATTATACTTGGCTTTCCTTTTTCTTTTCAACCTCCTGGCCTTCCTCGGCTACCTCCTCCCTGGGCCGGAAGCCGGTGCCCACCGGGACCTTCTTCCCCACCATGAGGCAGGGCTTCAAGCTCGTGAGGGGGTCCTCCTCGCCCCGCAAGGCCGCGTCGGCAAGGACCTTGGTGGTGCGCTCGAAGGAGGCCGCCGCCAGCCACGATTTGCGCAGGATCGCCGCCCGGGAGATCCTGAGGAGCTCCCGTTCTCCCTGGGGGATACGGTACTCGGCGATCCGGACCGTCCGGGGCTCGCCGTGATGCTCCACACGGACCTGGCGTACGCCCAGGTTCACCATCCGCTCCAAGAGTTCTTGGGTCAGGACCTCCCCAGCCTCGGCGATGGTCATCCCGCCCCGCTGTACCGGCGCCAGGAGCACATCCCCCACGATCTCCTCCCTCTCCCTGCGGATCCTGGCGTTCTCCTGGGAGAGGCGGCGCACCTCGTCCTGGAAGACCTCCAGCGGTACCACATCGTTGAGGAGGAAGTTGGACTCGCCCGGATCCACGATACGCACGTTGTTCAAGATCTGGCGGATGATCACCTCGAAGTGTTTATCGTTGATATCAACACCCTGGGACTTGTAGACCTTCTGGAGTTCGGTGAGGAGGTATTCCTGTGTTTTCTTAACCCCAGCTACCTCCATGAGCTGCTGGGGAGGGATCACCCCTTTGGAGATGGGCTCGCCCCGCTCCACCTTGTCCCCGATCTTCACCACCGCTGGCTGGTCGCAGGTGATGCGGGTTCGATAGCGGAAGCGTACCCGGGCGATCTCGTTCTCTACCTCCACCCTCTCGACGATGATCGCTTCCCCCTGAGGCAGGTTCAGCTGGAGGATTTCCTGACCCTCCCGTATCTGGTCCCCGGTCTCCACCACCGGGAGCACATCCCCTGTCAGGGGGACGATCAGGGAGCGGGAGGAGGCGAGCACGGCCACGGCTCCCTGGCCCACCAGGGCGGTGCCGTCCACCTCGGAGCTGACCACGAAGGGGCCAGCGGGGGAGGTGAGCTCCTGGCCCTCCTCCACCTGGTCCCCGTCGGAGACCAGGACCTCGGCTCCCTGGGGTACCTCCAAGGGATAGGAGCGGCCCCGCTTGTCGTGGATCACGATCAGAGAGACCCCATCCTTGGAATGGAGCTCCACCACCCCGGCCACAGGGGCCCGCAAGGGCTCCATGGTGTACTCGCCCGAGAGGGGATCCCCGGCCTTCACCCGCTGGCGTTGCTCCACCGCCGGGGCCACGCCTCGGGGAAGCACGTAGAGCTTATCGCCTCCCTGGGTGTCCAGGATGGCCAAGAACCGCTGCCCTCCCTCCTCGAAGAGGAAGGCGGTGCCGTCCATGGGGGAGCGCAGAACCAGGAACATCCTGGCGTCCACCTCCTCCCCCTCGGCCACCCGCAGCAGGGCCACCGGGACCCGGACAGTCCGGGGTGGGGAGGTGAGCTCTACCCGGTCCTTGCCCTCCCGGGTGGTCTCGATCGCGGTGACGTACCCGGAGAGAGGGGCCACGTTGGCGTGAGGGGCCTGGGTGGTCTTTCTGGCCTCGAAGAGCTCCTCGGCCCGCGGCAGACCCTGGGTGATGTCCATCCCCGCCACGCCCCCGGTATGGAAGGTGCGCATGGTGAGCTGCGTCCCGGGCTCGCCGATGGACTGGGCCGCGATGATCCCCACCGCCGTCCCCAATTCCACCGGCCGGTGGAAGGCCATGTCCATCCCGTAGCACTTCTGGCAGACCCCCTCCTTGGTCTGGCAGGTCATGGGGGAGCGGATCACGATCCGGGGCCTCACCGTGATCCTCTCGATGCCCGCGGCCCTCAGATCCTCCAAGAGCTCCGGGGTGAGGGCCTCGTTCTCGCGCACCAACACCGTCCCGGTCTCGGGATGGCGGATGTCCTCCACCGCCTTCATCCAACCGATCCGCTCCTCCAGGCCTTCCTCGTTCAGGGAGATCTCCACCCGCATGCGATCCAGTTTCTTGGCCGTCTCCCGGTCGATCATCACGTTGCGGTCCACGATGACCTCCCCGGTCTTGGGATCCCGGACCGGTTCTGCGGTGAACCGGCCGTAGATCCGTTGCTCGATCGTTTCCATGACCTCCCCCCGGGAGTAGTAAAGGGGATCGATATCGATCCCCTGGCGGGTGCCACAGTCCTCCTCCCGGACCACCACATCAACGGCCGCGTCCACCAGCCTCCGGGTGAGGTAACCGGCATCCGCGGTCTTCAGAGCGGTGTCAGCGGTCCCTTTACGACCACCGTGGGTGGAGATGAAGTACTCGAACACGGTGAGCCCCTCCCGGAAATTGGAGATCACCGGCCATTCGATGATTCGTCCCTTGGGGTCAGCCATGGGGCCTCGCATCCCCGCCAACTGCTTCACCTGGTTGGAGGAACCCCGGGCCCCGGAGGCGACGATCCCCCAGACCGGGTTGAAGGGGTTCCGAGAGAGGTTCTCCATGGTGGCCTGCTCCACCAGGTCGACCGTCTCCTGCCAAACCCTAATCACCGCCTCCCGGCGCTGCTCGGCGGTGGCGAAGCCCAGCTGGTAGAGCCTGTTGATTCTCTCCACCTTCTCCTGGGCTTCCTTGATGAGCTCCTCCTTCTGGGGCGGGATCTCGCAGTCCACCAGCGAGATCGTGAGGCCGGAGTGGGTGGCGTACTTGAAGCCGAGCTCCTTGAGCTTGTCCAGAAGCTCCGCCGTTCGCTGCCAGCCATAACGGAGGTAGCACTCCAGGATCAGTTTCCGCACCTTGCGGGAGTTGAAGGTGGATTCGTAATCCCTGAGGTCCGGCGGGAGGACGGAGTTGAGAAGAGCCCTACCCAGGGTGGTCTCACGGATCCCATCGTCCAAGCGGATCACGATGGGTGCGTGGAGGTCTATGACGCCGAGCTCATAGGCCTTCTCCGCCTCCTCCAGGCTCTTGAAGGCCATTCCCTTGCCTTTTCCGTTCTCGTTCACCAGGCTGAGGTAGAAGAACCCGTAGACCTGATCCTGGGTGGGCACAGCCAGGGGATTCCCGTGGGCCGGGGAGATGATGTTCTTAGAGGAGAGCATGAGGTCCCAGGCCTCCTCCACCGCCTCCTTGGATAGCGGCAAATGCACCGCCATCTGATCTCCGTCGAAGTCGGCGTTGTAGGGAGGGCACACATGGGGGTGGATCTGGATGGCGTCCCCATCCACCAGGATGGGCTCGAAGGCCTGTATGGAGACCCGGTGGAGGGTGGGGGCTCGGTTTAGGAGCACCGGGTACTCCTTGACGAGCTCGTCCAAGATATCCCACACCTCCGGGATCTCACCGGCCAGGGCCCGGTTTTTGAGCTCGTCGTAATTGGAGAAGGTGATGTGCGGATAGCGTTCGGTGAGGCGGCCGATGATGAAGGGTTTGAAGAGCTCTAAAGCCATCTTCTTGGGGATCCCGCACTGGTGGAGCTTGAGCTTGGGGTTGACCACGATCACCGCCCGGCCGGAGTAGTCCACCCGGCGCCCCAAAAGGTGCCGCCGAAGGCGACCGTGTTTGCCCTGGATGCGCTCCGATAGCGACTTCAGGGGGCGTCCATCCCGGCCGCGGATGGGGTTGTCCTTCTTCTCGTTGTGTATCAGGGCATCCACGGCCTCCTGGAGCATCCGGCGCTCGTTCCGGAGGATGATCTCCGGTGCCCCCATTTCCATGAGCTTCTTGAGGCGGTTGTTACGGTTCACGATGCGCCGGTAGAGGTCGTTGAGGTCGGTGGTGGCGAATTTACCCCCCTCGAGCTGGATCATGGGCCTCAGGCCCGGCGGGAGCACGGGGATCACCGTGAGGACCATGTTCTCGGGGCGGTTGCCCGAGCGACGGAGCTGTTCCACCACCTCCAAACGGTGGATGATGCGGCGGCGCTCCGCTTGGTTGACGGTATGATCCAGGGCCTCCCAGAGCTCCTCCGCCAGGGCGTCCAGGTCCAGGTTGGCCAAGAGTCCCTGGATCCCCGCGGCACCGGTCTCGGCCACGAATCCGCCGGGATAGGCCCGCTCGTAGGCCCTCTTCTCCAGGGAGGTGATCATCTGCCCCAGCTTCAGTGGTACATCGTCCCGCAGGACCTGTGTCACCAGGAAGGTGAGGTAATCTACCGTCTCCTTGAGGAGCTCCCCCTTGAGGCCCTCGTAGCGGGCCTTGAGCATCTCGAACATGGTCTGAGAACAGATCTCTCCCACCGGCCTCTCGAAGAGGAGCTCCCCTTCCTGGACTTCGTCTCCCTCCTCCACGTATACCTCGGCGTCCAGGGAAACCGGGTACTCCCGATCCCCGATCACGATCACCCGAAAGGCCTCCCCGTTCTGCAGCCTTCGCTCCTCGAACCTCACCCGTCCGGGCGCTTCGGCACGCACAGGATAAGGCTCCACCAGAACCGCCCGTTCCACCTGGAAGGAGAAGATGGAGGAGAGGATCCGAACCTCGGTTTGGTGGAGGATCTCCCCGACCTTGATCTTGGGGCTCGAAGACTGTGTAACGATGAAGACCTCTTCCCGGGCCGTATCAGGCTCGTAATAAGCAATCCGCCTGAGGTCCCGCCGTTTGAGCCCCAGGAGCCGGGAGAGGGGGCTCGCCACACCCTTCAGGTACCAGAAGTGGACCACCGGGCTCGCGAGCCTGATGTGGCCCATGTTGACCCGGCGGACCTCGGAGCTGGTCACGGTGACGCCGCACTTCTCGCAGGTGATGCCTTCGTATTTGCGCCCCTTGTACTTGCCGCAGGCGCACTCGTAGTCGTTCACCGGGCCGAAGATCTCCTCGGCGTAGAGGCCGCCCCGCTCGGGCTTGTGGGTCCGGTAATTGATGGTCTCGGAGTTGGTCACCTCCCCTTTGGACCAGGAGAGGATCTCCTCCGGGGAGGCCAACCCCAAGCGGATCTTCTTTATATCATCGCCCGAAATCGCCATACTGCCTTCACCTCACCTCTCGTGCAGGCTTTCCCCTCCGCCCCGATGCGGGCCCTGGGTGGTCCCTCTAGCTTTCCTTCTTGGAGGTGCCGGAAGCGCTGCCGGAGCCCTCGGAACTCCCGCCTTTCCGCTTCCGACGGTATTCGGTGGTGTAGAAGCCACTGCCTTTGTAGATGACCCCGAACCGGGGGAGGAGCCTCTGCGTGTCCCCGGAGCCGCAGTGGGGGCAACGCACATCCCCCTGTCCATCCTCGTTGTTGTAGGGAACGAGCTCCCGGAACTCATAGCCACACCGACGGCAACGGAAGCGATAGATCGGCATCCTCCCTCCTTCGTTCGCTTTCGAACTGGATTTCCTGGGGGCAATAACATGCCGTTTGACGCAATCAAATCAATTGTACCAAGGTTGGAGTGGTATGCAAGGGCGGCAACCGTAGGCGTTCCAGGTAGGGAGGGGGAAGGGGGCGAACCCAGATACGTTCGGTATGCTCATCACATTCCCTACGGTAATGGAGGGGGGCACGGCGTCCTTGGGGCCAGTCCGCGACGGCAGCCAGGATTCCCCCGCAGAGCTCCAGGTATGCCTCGAGCTCCCCATCCCGGGGATCCCTCAGTCGCAGGAGACCCAAGGGGGAGCCGGGGATCGGAAGGTAAAGCCGGATATCTCCGGGGAGGAAGAAACTGGTGAGCTGTTGCCGTTCTTGGGGGCTGTGGGCCACCACGAGTTGAAACCCCTCGCCGGCATAGACATCGGGGAAATGTAGAAGCTGCAGGGAGTTTATCGTCACCTTTCCCTGGCGCAGGAAGTGTTCCACCCGGCGGGCGTAGCCATCGTCCAGGAGGGGACAGTCACTCTGAGGAAGACCATGGGGATCGATGCCCATCTCCTGGGCCAGCTTCAGCAAGGCCTTGGTATCCGCAGCCCGCAGGTCTAAGGGCCTGTACCCCTCGACATCGGGGTCGTGGAGGAGGGCCCCGCAGAGGGGCCGCAGCACCTTCCCCACGAGCCCCAAGCGCCCCTCCATCGCCCGGATCTCCCGGGCCCCTATCCCCCCCTTGCCCACCAACTCTCCGGTGACGATGAAGTCGTAGCCCCGCTTCCTCAGGAGCTTCCCCGCTCGCCAGAGGAGGGTGAAACGACACACCCCACAGGGGAAAAGGAGGCTATCCGTGATCAGGCGGGACCAGGCGAGGTAATCCCGCTTCAGCCCCAGGGAGCGGAAGGGAAGGCCCGGGAACAGCTTTTGAGCCACCTCCCGGATCGTCTCCGAGGGCGGCGAGAATGGGGAGCGGATATAGAGAAGATCGATTTCCCATTGGGGATCCCGGGCCAGGAGCTTCACCGCCAGGGCGCTCTCCAGCGTCCCCGCGAAGAGGACCAGGGCCCGGGGCATCCTCCCTCCTCCCCTTTCCCCTTACGGTTTCATGACGATCAGCCCGTAACGGCCGTTCCCTAGATGGAAGAGGACCGAAGGGACATCCCCTTCCTCCCGGTTGTAGAAAGCGATGAAGGACTTCCCGGAGCTCTCCAGTTCCAACACGGCTTCCTGGGGGTCCATGGGCTTACGCAGCTCCGGTTCCATCCTGATGATGGTCGGACCGCTTTGGCTTTCCTCCTCGGCCTCGGGCTCGGGGAAGTGACGCCGCGGTTCCTCCTTCAGGATCTCCTTGTAACGGGTGAGCTGGCGTTGGAGCTTGTCGATCGCCTGATCCACCGAGGCGTACATGTCGCCGGTCTCGGCCACCGCCTTCACGATCTTGCGGTTGACAAGATGTCCCAGTATCTCCACCCGATGCCGCTCCTTCTCCACCGAGAGGATGACATCAAGGCTTATGATCTTGTCGAAATACCTGTTCAACCCCTGAAGCTTCCTCTGGACATACTCCCTCAGGGCATTGGAGCCCGAACTGAAACGCTCCACTATACGGATCTGCATTCCCTTGTTCCCCCTTTCGGACCTCGGCCACAGAAAGGCTAACCCATGGCCGGCTCAGATGTCAAGTTTTTCGAAGGGAACGGGATTTTTCTTCCCAAAGCTTCCGGGCAAGGGCCAGGGCTGCCTCCCGCTCTAGGATCTCCCCGGCAAGGATCCGTTCGTGTATTTGGTTCAGGATCTCGCCCAGGATCGGTCCCTGGGGGACCCCCATTCGTAGGAGATCGTGACCGTTTATGAGGCTGCGGGCGAACTTGAGACCCCGCACCCGCCGTAAGTGCAGTAGCACCGCCACCGTCTCCCGGAGCACCGGCAACCAGGCCGATGCCCGGTGGGCGGATGCCTCAGCATCGCAGAGGAGCAGCCGCAGGAGGTCCGCATAGGCCGGGAAACGTCCCGGCAGATCCTCCGAAGGGGCCTCTTCCCGTTCCTCAGTCGTCACCAGGAGAACCTGTTTTCCCCGTCCCATCTGCGGGAGGCGGGCCACCCGCATGTGCTCCCGTACCAAGAACAGCACCCGCTCGATCTCCCGGTTGGAGAACTTCAGCCGCCGCATGGCGTTCTCGGCGATGGGAAGGCCGATGACCTCGTGACCACCCATGTGCTCACCCCGGGAACGCCGCAGGGCGACGGGTTTTCCCACATCGTGAAAGAGCACCCCGAGCTTCACCAGGTAGGGGAAACGGAGTTCGTCGGCCACCTCCAGGGCGAGGAGGGTGTGGGTGAAGACGTCCCCCTCGGGATGGTAATCCTCCGGCTGGGGGACTCCCTTCAGGGCTGTGATCTCCGGCAGGATCTCCCTTAGGAGCCCGAGTTCGTCCAGAAGACGGAATCCCCGGGCGGAGCGGGGTGTCTCCAGGATCCGTACCAACTCCTCCCGGATCCGTTCCCAGGAGATCCGGGTGATCCTGGGAGCATTGGCTTTTATCGCTGCCGCGGTGCGTTCCTCCAAGGTGAAACCGAGCTGACAGGCGAACCGCACCGCACGGAGCATCCTGAGGTAGTCCTCCGAGAAACGGGCTTCCGGATCCCCGATAGTACGGATGACTCGGGCCTCGATATCGGCGATTCCTCCCACCAGGTCTAACACCTCCCCGTCGGGGAGGGCGGCCAGGCCGTTGACCGTGAAATCCCGGCGCCGAAGGTCCTCCTCCAGGCTCGCCCAGGTAACTCCATCGGGCCTCCTTCCGTCGGAGTAGCCGCGTTCCGTGCGGAAGGTAGCCACCTCGTAGCGGCGGCCATCCGGGGCTACCACGATCACCACCCCGAAGGACTCCCCCACAGAGAGCACCGGTCGGTCCCGGAAGAGGCGCTTGATCTCCGGAGGTGGGGCAGAGGTAGCTATATCCACATCGTGGGGCGCGAACTCCTCTCCCTGTAGCTGGGCGATGATCCCGTCACGCACCACACCACCCACAAGGACCGCTTGGTGTCCGGCCCCGGTGAGCCGCCGCAGGATTTCCCCCACGAAGGGATGCTCCCGCAAGATCTCTTCCATTGGGATCCGCATCCTCACCGGAAGCTTATCCCTTGCGCGGGAAGGGCGAAAGCGACACAGCGGTAGGTAAGCCTCCCCGACGTGATAAACTCCCTCGCTGGAGGGGATCTATATGAGGTACGTGGCGATGTCCCTTCTCGTCCTGGTGTTGTGGGCGGCGGTGGGTTTGGGCGATAGCCCGTTCCCGATCTACGTCACAGTGGTGATGCACACCGAGGATCCCCCAACCAACCCGAACTTCACCCGGGATCGGGACACCT
>CAYTCK010000005.1:0-27104 GCA_964436445.1 uncultured Thermotogaceae bacterium
CCCTCCACCTGCCAAAAAGAGAAGGCAGCCCTGTACCAGCTTCCCCCCTCAGTTATCACTTCCTTGGGCCATTCCCCATACGCCTTCACCGAATGCTCCAAGAAGTCATTCCGGGAATCGAAATCGTCTCCCTGGGAGCGGACTCCCTGGAGGAGTCGGTACGCCCCTATAGACCCCACCCCACCGTGCCTAGTAGGAAACAACACCAATGGTCCCCGACCGGGACGCCCCTGGAAGGGATCCTCCCCTCCCTGGGGGCGCCCCGGGGGTAGAGATCACACCTCGTCCAAGTCCGTTTCGGTCCTCTCCCGCAGGAACTCCGGCGGGGGACCTTCCTGGGGCTCCAGGAGCTCGGGCTCCCGAGGAGTCCTGGGGATGAGGACTCCCTGGAAGTCCTCCAGGTTGTAGTAGTTGTCCGCCATGCGGATCAACTCCACCGAGGTGGAGACCCGGCCCGGGCCCACGATGGTCACCCGGCGGCCCCGCTTGGAAAGGAAATCCACCAGGGCGACGAAGTCCGAGTCCCCACTCACCAAGACCACCTCCTGGAGCTCGGGGTAGAGGTTCACCGCCTCCAGGACCAGCTCCACATCCATGCTGGCCTTCAGGCCCCCATCGGGGTGCTCCCGGATCGTTTTGGAGACCACCCGGAAGCCCATGAAGGCCAGGGCATCTATGAGCCGAATGCGCCGGTCCTCGTCCCGCCGGTAAGGGACGAAGGCGATGAATTTAGCATCCTTTTCCTCCAGGTTAAATAACCTAAGGATGTTGTTCTTGAGGGCATCGTAACGCACCTCGAACCCTTGCCTCTCGAAGGTCTCCTGTAGGTTCTGGACATCGACGAAAACCCCTAGTTTCAGCATAATCAAACCTCCTTTTGATAAAGTCACAAATTAAAAGGGACGCGCAACCGCGTCTTGGTGGGCCCGCCTGGAGTCGAACCAGGGACCTCACGCTTATCAGGCGTGCGCTCTGACCACCTGAGCTACGGACCCAGCCGCAGGCAAAATATAGCTCCGCCTCCAGGGACGGTCAAGGCCACTATCTCAGATGAGATGCAGGATGAAATGCAGGTAGAAGTAGTAGGTCGGTATCGCGGCCAGGGTCCCATCGATCCGGTCCAGCATCCCCCCGTGGCCGGGGAAGATCCGCCCTGAATCCTTCACTCCGGCCGCCCGTTTGAGCAGGGACTCGAAGAGGTCACCGAGCTGTACGAAGCTCCCCACGAAGATCCCTAGCCCCACGGCATGGGGAAGGAGCCCCCGGCCCCAGAGATCCGGGTTTAGCAGGGCTCCCACCACGGCCAGCATCAACCCTCCAGCTACTCCCTCCCAGGTCTTGGCCATGGAGATGTGGGGGATGAGGCGGTGTCTGCCCCAGAGGCTCCCCACCAGGTACGCCCCGGTATCGTACCCCCAGACGATGAGGAGGAAGTGCAGAAAGTAGAAGAAACCACCTCGGAAGAGGAGGTAGAAGAAGCTCAGAAGCCCGGGGATGTAGAGGAAACCGAAGATCCCAGCTAGGGAGGACCAAAAGCCTTCTACGTGCCCTCGGCGCGAGAAGCAATAGATCACGGTCAGATAAACCACGGCCCATCCCAGGACCAAGGCATAGCGGCCCTCCCACAGGCCAGCGACGAGAAGGTAGACAGGGATGGCCGTGAGGAAGAGTTCTTTCGGGGGATGGGCGCCGAGCCTCCCCACGAGCTCCAGGTATTCCCATCCGGCCAGAAGACCCACTCCCGCCAATAAGATCCCCAGGATCCAGGGTGCCCGCAGCTCAGTGGCGGCCCAGGAAAAAAGGATCACCGCCGGGATGGCCACCGCGGCGGTGAGGAGACGCGCCCTGAGGGAGCTCATCGGTCCCTCACCCGTCCGAAGCTTCGCTCCCGACCCTGAAAATCCTTGAGGGCTAAAAGGAGATCCTCCTCAGAGAAATCGGGCCACAGGGTATCGGTGAAGTAGAGCTCGGCGTAGGCCACCTCCCAGAGGAGGAAATTGGAGAGCCTCAATCTCCCCCCGGTGCGGATCACGAGGTCCAGGTCCGGCAGGCCAGCCGTGGGGAGGTATGCTTTGAGGAAGGATTCATCCACTCCAGCCGGATCGATGGCCACGGAACGGGCGGCCCTCAGGATCTCCTGCACGGCTCGGCAGATGGCCCAACGCCCCCCGAAGTTCAGGGCAATGGAGAGAATGAGATCCTCGTTCGCTGCGGTCCGTTCCTCTAAGTCCTCGACGGCCTCCCGTAGCCCCGCGGGCAGGGGATCCAGGTCCCCGATGACCCACAGCCGCACTCCGGCCTCCACCAGCTCCTGGGCCTTGGTACGCAGAAAATCCCTCAACAGCTCGAACACGAACTCGACCTCATCCCGGGGACGGGACCAGTTCTCTGTGGAGAAGGCAAAGAGCGTGAGGTAAGGGAAAAGCCTCTCTCTAGCGACGAATTTCACGATCCTCTCCGCTGCCAGGGCGCCTTGCCGATGCCCTTCCCCCCGGGGAAGGCCCCGGGCCCTGGCCCAGCGGCCGTTCCCGTCCATGATGATCCCCACGTGTACCGGGAGCTCCCCGGCCTTCACCTCCTCAAGGAGCCCTGTAGAGTTCATGCCGTGCCTCCGCCACGGTGTAGAGGGAGCCGGTGACCACCAAGAGGTCGTCTTCTCCCAAATCCGAAAGCATGTCCCGCAGGGTCTCCCTCACCCCGCCTCCGAGCCGGTAAGTGACTCCCAAGCGCCGGGCCTGGTGCAGGAGGGCCTCTGAGGGAAGGGCCCTGGGGTTATCCGGTGCCACAAGCACCACACGGTGGAAATGGGGGAAGAGTATCTCGGCCATGGCCTTGATGGGCTTTTCCCTCAGGGTACCGAAAAGGAGGATCCTTCGTCCTGAGGGCTCGGGCAGTGACCGCAGCGATTCCAACAGGGCCCGAGCTCCGGCGGGATTGTGGGCCCCGTCCAGGACGATGTAAGGCCTCCGGGACACGACCTCGAACCGCCCCGGCCAACGGGCTCGGTAAAGCCCTTCCCGGATCGCTCCCTTGGGGATCTCCCATCCCCCCACGAGCTCCCGCAAGGCCCCCAGCACCAGGGCGATGTTTCCCCGTTGGTAGGCGGCCACGAGGCCCGTCTCGAACTCCCCCAGGTCCAGGGGATCCTCCCGGGAACGCCACACCGCCCGTTCCCAGGAGAGCTCCACCGGCTGGATATCATCCGGATCCAAGAGGACCAGAGCGGAACCGGAACTCTTCGCTTCCCGGGCGAAGATGGCCAGGACCTCAACCTTCCGCTCCACGGTGAGGAAGGGCACCCCTTGCGCAGCGATCCCGGCTTTCTCCCAGGCGGCCCGGGAATACCCCGGGCCGAAGAACTCCGGATGGTCCAACTCCACCGAGGTCACCAGGGAGAGGAGCTTCCTGGGGAGGCAGTTGGTGGCGTCGAAGCGCCCCCCGAGGCCCACCTCCACCACCGCGAGGTCCACCCCCTCGGCGGCGAAATGGGCGTAGGCCGCGGCTGTCATGGCCTCGAAGTAGGTGGGACGTTCCTCCTCGGGGAGCGGTCCCACCGTCCCCCGCAGGATATCCCTCAACCTCCCCTCGGGGATCCTCTCCCCACGGACCCGGATCCGTTCCGTGGGATCCCCCAGATCCGGGGAGGTATAGGCGCCTACGCGGTAACCGGCGGCGATGAATACGGACTCCAGGAAGGCTACCACCGAGCCCTTCCCGTTGGTTCCCCCCACGTGGATGGCCGGGAACCGCCCCTGGGGTTCGCCCAGGGCCGAGAGCAACCGGCGAACCCTGGAGAGGCCGGGCTTCACGCGCTCGGTGGCCAAGGGGATGCCCAGATCCATCATAGCTCCAGGTACCGTTTTATCCGCTCCCTGCGCTCCCGCAACTCCGCCGCCTCAGCCTCGGCCCGCTGAACGACTTCCCCGGGGGCATTGGCCCGGAAGGCGGGGTTGGCCAGGCGCGCCTCGAGGGCCGAGAGCTTCCGCTCCAGTTTCTCCAATTCCCGCCTCAGCCTCTCCTTCTCCTTGGCGAGATCCACCGTCCCCGCCAAGGGGATGAAGGCCTCCAGTCCCCCAACCACCACCTTGGCCGTCCCCGGCCCCGGGTCATACGTTTCCTGGAAGGAGAGCCCCTTCACCCGGGCGAGCCGTGAAAGCACTGGACCCAGCTCCAGGATATCCCGGGCCTGTTCCCGATCACCGCTGAGGATCACCTCCACCTGGGCGGAGGCCGGGACCCCGAGCTCCGCCCGCACCGCCCGGATCTCCACCACCAGCTCCCGGAACCGCTGGAAGGCTTCCTCGGCCTCGGGGTCCTCCCAGGAGGGCACCGGTTCCGGGAAGGGAGCCAGGGCGATGGTGTCGTCCTTCCCAAGCCGCTGCCAGATCTCCTCCGTGATGAAGGGCATGAAGGGGTGCAGAAGGCGCAGGATCACATCGAGCCCCAGCCTGAGGATCGCTTGGGCCGTGCGCCGAGCCCCAGGGTCCTCTCCATACAGGCGTGTCTTGGACACCTCCAGATACCAATCGCAGAAATCGTGCCAGACGAAGCGGTAAAGGGCCTCGGCCGCCAAATGGAAGTTGTACTTCTCCAATTCCTCCCGAACCTTGCCCGCTATCCAGGAAAGCCGCGAGAGTATCCAGCGGTCCTCCAGAGCCAGGTCCTCCGGGAGGCTCCCGCCGGGGGTGAAGTCCTGGGTGTTTTGGAGAACGAAGCGGGACATGTTCCAGAGCTTGTTGAGGAAGTTCCTTCCCTCGTCGATGGCCTTCCAGGAGAGGCGGATGGAGCGGCCCTTGGCCGAGGACTGGGCCAGGGTGAAGCGCAACGCGTCCATCCCATGGGTTTCCTTGACCTTCAGGGGATCGATGATGTTGCCCCGGGATTTGCTCATCTTCTGTCCCTTCTCGTCCACGATCAGGGGATGGATGTAGACGGTGCGGAAGGGGACTTTCCCGGTGAAATGTAGCCCCATCATGATCATGCGGGCCACCCAGAAGAAGAGGATGTCGAACCCGGTGATGAGGAGGGAGGTGGGGTAGAAGACCCGGAGGTCCTCCGTTTCCTCGGGCCATCCCATCACACCGAACGGCCAAAGCGCCGAGGAGAACCAGGTATCCAGGACATCCTCTTCCTGACGCAGGGGGACATCCTCCCCGTAGTATTCCCGGGCACGGGCCCTGGCCTCGTCCTCGTCCCGACCTACGAAGATCTCCCCATCGGGGCCGTACCAGGCAGGGATGCGATGTCCCCACCACAGCTGTCTGGAGATGCACCAATCGCGGATGTTCTCCAGCCACTCGAAGTAAACCTTGGTCCAGCGCTCGGGGACGAAACGGATCTTCCCCTCCTTCACCACCTGGATGGCGGGCTCGGCCAGGGGCTTCATCTTCACGAACCACTGCGTCGAGATGAGGGGTTCCACTGGGGTATGACAACGGTAGCAATGTCCCACCGAATGTCGGTAGGGCTCGATCTTCTCCAGTAAGCCCTCCTCCCGGAGCCGCTCGACGATCGCCTCCCGGGCGGCGTAGCGGTCCATGCCGGCGAAGGCCCCCCCGTTCTCGTTGATCGTCCCGTCGGGATTGAGGATGTTCACCACGGGGAGGCCCTCGCGTTTGCCGATCTCGAAGTCCACGGGGTCGTGGCCTGGGGTCACCTTGAGGACCCCGGTCCCGAACTCGGGATCCACCTCCGGAGCCCCAACGATGGGGAGTGCCCTTCCGATGATGGGAAGGATCGCCTTCTTCCCGATCAGATGTTTGTACCGGGGGTCATCTGGGTTCACCGCCACGCCGGTGTCCCCGAGCATCGTCTCCGGGCGGGTGGTGGCGATCACCACATGCCCGCCATCCTCCAAGGGATAGCGGATGTAGTAGAGGTGTCCCTGGACCTCCTCGTGCTCCACCTCGATATCGGACAGGGTGGTGCCGCAACGGGGGCACCAGTTGATCATGTAGTCGCCGCGGTAGATGAGCCCCTCGTCCCAGAGCCTGACGAAGGCCTCCCTCACCGCCCGGGAGAAGCCCTCGTCCAAGGTGAAGCGGAGCCTGGACCAATCGCAGGAGGCCCCCAGGGCCTTGAGCTGTTCCACGATCTCGTTTCCGTACCGCTCCTTCCAGGCCCAAACCCGCTCCAGGAACTTCTCCCGGCCGAGGTCGTGGCGGGTGAGACCCTCCTTGAGGAGCTCCTGTTCCACCACGTTCTGGGTGGCGATCCCGGCGTGGTCCACCCCGGGGAACCAGCAGACCTCGTACCCCAGCATCCGCTTGTAGCGGATGACGATGTCCTGGAGGGTATTATCCAGGGCATGGCCCATGTGGAGGCGGCCGGTGATGTTGGGCGGGGGGATGACGATGGAGAAAGGGGGCTTTCCGCTTTTGGGATCGGCGACCCAGAAGCGGCGCTCAATCCAATATCTGAGGATCCTTCCCTCTACCTCCCGGGGATCGTAGCGGGCAGGGAATTCCATCTCAGCCTCCTGTCCAGTGATCATCAGCCATCCCGTAATCCAGGATCTCCTCCGGGGAGAAAAAGATGGGAATCTCGCGGGCTGAGGTCTCCGGGGAGTCGGAGCCGTGAATCAGGTTCATGGTGACGGAGAGGCCGTAATCCCCGCGGATCGTGCCTGGGGCTGCCTCCAGGGGATTCGTCTTCCCCATCATCTTGCGTACCGTCCCGATGGCATCGGGACCTTCCACCACCATGGCCACGATGGGGCCCGAGGTGATGAAGGATACGAGCTCCCCGAAGAAGGGTTTCTCGCGGTGCTCGGCGTAATGGCGCTCAGCGAGCTCCCGGGTAACCCGCATCATCTTCATGGCCACGATCTTGAGACCTTTTTCCTCGATCCGGGAGATGATCTTCCCGACCAAGCGCCGCTGAATCGCATCCGGCTTGAGAAGAACCAGGGTCCTCTCCATGGATTTCTCCTTTCACCACCGAAGAGGATAATCAGCGAAAGGACGAATGAGTTTAACCGGGAACGGCCCCCCCTTCCCACCTCATCCCCCACCGTAGGGCGTGAGATCCCAGAGCTTTATGGTGTCGTCAGCGGAACCGGAGGCAAGGATCCTTCCGTCAGGGGAGAAAGCCACCGCCAACACGCCCCCCAGATGCCCCCGGAGGACAGCGATTTCCTCCCAGGCCGCGGTATCGAAGAGGGCGACGTTGTGGTCCTGCCTCCCCAGGGCAAGCAGCCGCCCTGTGGGCGAGAAAGAAAGGGAATAGAGGCGGTAGTGGTATTCCGCCAGGACCCGCAGCAACCGGCCCGCGCGGGGGTCCCAGAGGAGGAACCTCCCCCCCAAGCCGCAGGAGGCCAGGGTTCGACCGTCGGGGCTGAACCCCAATGCCCGCACCGGGCCCCAGTGGCCGTGGAGGATACGCCGAAGCCGGGCTGATTCCACATCCCAAACGACAATGCTCCCCTCTTCGGAACCCGCCACCAGGAGCTTCCCGTCGGGGCTGAATTCAACGCAGAGGAGATCCCCTTGCCCGGGATCCAGGGTGGAAAGCGCCCGGCCGGTGGAAAGGGCCCACAGGATCACCGTCCCGTCCCGGGAGGCCGAGGCGAGCGTTTCTCCATCCGGCGAGAAGGCCACCGAGTTCACCCGGGCCTTGTGGCCCCGCAGGGCACTGATCTGAACCCCGCTTTTCGGATCCCAGAGGCGCACCGAGCGGTCCCTAGCCCCGGAGGCTAGTACCCCTCCGTCCGGGGAGAAGGCGACATCGTGTACCCAACCGGTGTGTCCCCGAAGCACCGCGAGCTCCTCTCCGGAGAGAGGATCGAAAAGGCGTACGGTGCTGTCCCAGCCCCCGGCGGCCAGGACCTTCCCATCAGGGGAGAACGCCAGGGAGAAGACCCAAGCCGGGAAAGCCCTGATGGTGAGAAGCTCCCCCGCACCCAGGACGACCAAATGGACCGCCAGAAGAACCAATCCCAACAGAAGGAATCGCAAGCGGACCTCCTTTCGCTCACTTCCGAATGGTGATCCGACGGCGGCCGTCCTCCAGAACCTCGAGCTCCACCCACAGGGATCCCTCGGGCATCAGCTCCAGGAGCTTGTCGGCCCACTCCACCACCGTCACCCCTTCCTCCGGGGGGAGGTACCGATCGAGGCCCACCTCGAAGAGCTCCTGAGGAGAGGAGATACGGTAGGCGTCCAGATGGTGTAGGAGGAGCCGTCCCCGGTAGGTGCGAAGGAGCAAGAAGCTCGGGGAGGAGACCCTATCACGCACGAAGAGTCCCCGGGCGATCCCTTGGACCAACGTGGTCTTCCCAGCCCCCAGCTCCCCCACCAAACCCACCACATCGCCGTCCCGCAACCCCTGGGCGAGCTCGATCCCCAAGGCCACCGTCTCCTCGGGATCCGCGGTGATCACCACTCGTTCCATCTATCCCCGCAGCCGCACGTTCAGAGTCTCCAGGCGCCTCAGGATACGCCGCACCGCCTCCTCCACCTCCTCCGAGGAGAGGGTGTGCTCGGGATGGCGGAAGGTGAGCTCGTACGTGAGGGAGCGGTGCCCCTCGGGCATCCCAGGTCCCCGGTAGAGGTCGTAGAGGAAAGCCTTCTCCACCAATCCCTCCTCCAAGATGGCCTCCCGAATCCTCCCTTCGGGGACGGAGTCCGGTGCCAGGAGGGAGAGGTCCCTCTTCGAGGCCGGATAACGGGGTAAGGGACGGTAGGACTTGGGGCAACGGGCCCCACGCAGGGGAACCAGAGAGAGCTCGGCCATGAGGACCCGAGGGGCCCCGGGGATCTCCCCTGTGGCTTCCGGGAGCAGTTCCCCCAGCCAGCCGATCCGCTTCCCGCCGACAAAGATCCCCGCCCGGCGGTAGGGATGAAGCCAAGGGTCATCCGCCTCCCCGATCTCCAGCCCCACGCCCAGGGCCGCGAACAGCGACTCCAGGATCCCCTTCAGATGCAGGAGATCATAGGTCTCCTTCCCCGAGAGGGGAACAGGGGTCCTACCGGCCAGGGCGATCCCCAGCCTGTCCTCCTCCACCACCCCATCCTCCCCGGGGAGGAAGACCCTGCCCACCTCGAAGATCGCGACCCCTTCGGCTTGGGCGGCGAAATTCTCCCGCACCACCTCCACCAACCCATGGCGCAACGAGGCCCGGAGCCCTTCCTGGCCGGCGACCATCGGGTTCCGCAGGCGCACCGCCGCCTCAGCGGCGGGGACGAGGCCCGGGGTCACCGCTTCCTGGAGCCCCAGGGCCGCACAGAGGCTTCGGACCTCATCCGCGAAAGCCTCGCGGGGATCCTTGGACCCCCGCCGCAGGGGAACCACAGGGGCCGAGGAGGGGATGCGCTCATAGCCGTAGAGCCTGGCCACCTCCTCGATGAGGTCTATCTCCCGGAGGAGGTCCACCCGGATGGTGGGCACCGTGGCCCGGTAACCCCTGTCCTCCCGCTCCAAGGCGATCCCCAAACGGGAGAGGCCATCCTCGATCTCACCTTCGGGGACTTCGACCCCCAGGACCTCCCGTACCCGTCGGAGGCGCAAGTGGATGGCCCTGGGAACAACAGGATCCGGGTAGACATCGGCGGCACCCTTGGCGATGCGGCAGCTCCCCAGGGAGGAGAAGAGGTGACAGGCCCGCCGGGAACCGATATCCGCCAGCTCCGGGGAGAGATGGCGCTCGAACCGCAGCGAGGCCTCCGTCCGCAGTCCCAGGGCCCGGGAGCCGCGACGGATCCGGGCCGGGGCGAAGGTCGCTGCCTCCAGGAGAACAGCGGTTGTCCCCTCGTCCACCTCGGTCTCGGCCCCGCCCATCACCCCCGCTAGAGCAATGGGCCTCTCACCATCGGTGATCAGAAGGACCTCCGGGGAGAGGGCCCTCTCCACCCCGTCCAGGGTCAAGAGCCTCTCCCCGGACCGGGCGCGGCGGACGTGGATCCTGCGGGAGGGGATCTTCACCAGATCGAAGGCATGAAGGGGTTGCCCCACCTCCAGCATCACGTAGTTGGTGATATCCACGATGAAACCCAGGGGCCGCATCCCCGCTTTGGAGATCCTGGCTCCCAACCGCAAGGGGCTCTCCCCGTTCCTCACCCCCAGGATCACCCGCGCTATGTACCGGGGGCAGTCCCGGGGATCCTCCAGGGTGACCTCCACTGGGACAGCCTCCCGGTCCTCCGGGAAGGAAAGGTCCAGCTCCCGCAGGGGCACACGGAAGATAGCCCCGATCTCCCGGGCGATGCCGTAGACCCCCAGGAGATCAGGCCTGTTGGAGGTGATCTTCAGAGTGAGTACCGTATCAGGAAACTCAAGCTCCCCGGCGAGATCCGCCTCGGCGGCATCCGGGGGTAGGATCCAGATGCCGGTGGATTTCTCCTCCAGACAGAGGTCCTGCCGGGAGAGGATCATCCCCTGGCTCTTCACCCCCCGCAGGTTCACTGCCTCCACCGTTTGCCCATCGGGGAGCCGGGCCCCGGGGATGGCGAAGGGGACGAGGGCACCCTCGAGGAGGTTAGGAGCCCCGGAGACCACGGTGTAGCCCTTCCCGTCGGCCTCAACCTCACAAACCCGGAGGCGTTGGGCGTTGGGATGGGGCGACACCGAGGCGATCCTCCCCACGACCACCCCTTCTAAAGGTCCGTAATCGGAGATTCCCTCTACCTCCAGGCCCGCCAGGGTCAGCCTCTCGGCGAGCTCCTCCACGGGGATATCGGGGAGATCCACGTATTCCCCAAGCCAACGCAAGGGTACCCGCATCTCACCGCTCCTTTCTCAGGGTCCGACACGGACGGAGTAGAAGAAGATGAGCCCCTGGAGGTCGGGCTGTGGCAGCAAGGGGACGACGAGCCCTCCCACCAAGGTCACTGGGAAAAGCCCTCCTAAAGCTTCCATGTGGGCGACGAAGGCCATCCCCCCTTCTCCCACCCAGGGCCCCTCGTTCAGCCGGGCGACGTGGAGGAAAAGGTATTGATCGACCCGGCTGAGAAGCAGTGCCCCTCCCAGGGAGTATTCGTCCACAAGCGGCGGAAGCCACAACTGGCCCCCGAGGAAGACCTTGGAGTACCCTCGTCCTTGAGCGGTGATGAATTCATCCAATCCGAAATCCAAACCTGCTGGCATCCCATATGCCCGACCGAAACCGAAGCTGAGGTCGAGATAGGTCCGGGGAGCCAGGGCCACTTCCTCGGTATCCCGAGCCCAGAGACGCCAGTGTCCCTGAAAATAATGCAAGGACAGTACCCCCGCTCGTACGGCGGTGATCCCCTCGTGCCAGTGGATCTCCGTGAAGGGGACGAACCCTGTATCCAACTTCAGAACCCCCAGCTTGAGCTCCCCGGCCCGCTCCCAGTACTCGCCGGTGAAGCCCGTGGCCGGCCGGTGCCAGAGGTACTGGGTCCAACTGATGCGCCCCCGGAAGCCATCAGCCGCCTGGGCGATCCCGAAAAGCTCCCCTGTTCGACCGTAGCGTATCCTCCCCGCCACCAACCGCTCCCCGGGGTAAATGGCCCAGGCGAAGCGATCCAGATACCCCCCGCTGACCGCCCCGCTCATGGGGTCCAGCACCACGAGGTAATAGGCATCCAAAGGAAGATCGTTCCGCCCCATGATCACCCGGAAGCGCCGGGGATAGGCGTTGTTGGAGCGGTCGGTATCCAGTACGTAGTGCCCCGGGTCGAGGATCACCCGGCGTGGGGGAAAGGGAAGCTCCAGCGAGAGCTCCTCCCGGGGCTTCTTCGGGTTCCAGGTGACCACTTTCCTCTCGTCCCCCTCCCCCACGAACTCCACCTCCACCGGCAGGGAACCGCTTCCCCTCCATTCCAGGCCCGTCCGGACCCGGTAACGTCCCTCGCCCAGGGGCTCTACCCGGAGGTAGAGGACCCGGTAGTCGGCCACGGCATCCCCCAGAACCCAGTCCGCGAAGAACCCTTTCAGGTCCTTTCCGGAGACCTTCTCCAAGAGCTCCTCGAAGGCCTCAGGGGTGATCTCTCCCCCGGCGTACTCCTTCCGCGCCTCCCTCAAGGCCTGGTAGAAGGTATCCTCACCCACGTAGTGAGCCAGGGCCCGTAATACGAGATAGCCCTTGTCGTACAGGCGTTCGTAGTCCTCCTGGTGGTAGCGTACCTCCCGGGAAGGCTTCACCACCGCTTCGTCGAAGCCCATGAAGGCCGTATCCATATAGGGGAGCTCGGTGAGGTGTTCCCGTAAGTTCACGAACCCGAAGTAATTCCTCAGGAGCTCCTCCCCTAGGCCCTTCCCCGAGGGGACGAAGAGGTTCCCCCCATGGGCGCCGTAGCGGTCCTCGAACCAGGAGATAGAGAGGTATTGGGCCATCCCCTCCGAGAGCCAGTTCCCCCGGTCGAAGTCCACCCCGATCCCTATCCCCCACCACTGGTGGGCGAGCTCATGAGCGAGGACGTATTGCATGGCCCGGGAGAGGGCCCCCTTGGCGGTGAGGTCCGTCCGGCTGAAGTACCAGCGGGAGAGGTAGACCACCCCATCGGCCGCGAAACTCGTCCCCTCCGTGTTGGGATGCTCCACCAGGAGCAGCCGCTTGTGCGGATAAGGACCGAAGCGCTCGCCGTACCAGGAGAGGATCTCCGGGATGTAGGTGGCCAAGGCCCGCACCCTGTCCTCATCCCCCGGGAGGTACCAGGCCTGGATCTCCGGTCCTTCCCCGGCAAGTTCGAAGGAGGAAATGGAACCCTTCTCGGCGATGTAGAGCGAGATAGAGCGCACCGTCCTCGCGAAGGAAACGTGGTATACCGTGCCTTTCCCTTCCCTCTCCTCCGTGACCCGGTCCCCGGGAAGGGCCGCCACCCAACCCGGCGGCAGGGAGAGCTCAAGGGAGTAAGGATAGGCAGGAAGGTACAAGGGGAGTTCCTCCCAGTTCCCCGGGATCTCGGGGAGGAGGATAGGGTGCCAGCCGAACCTCCAGGTGTGGATGCCATCCAGCCAACCCGGTTCTCCCATCGCCTGATGGGGGAAGCGGGTGCGGAACCGGATTACAAGGGTCCCCGCCTCGCCACGGGGGAGCTTCACGGTCATGATGCCCTCTTTCAGAGAGTAGGTCTGAAGGATGAGCGGGAAATCCCGGAGATCGTAGTCCAGCGCCCCCTCCTCTCCCCCGCTCCGCCACGATACACCTTCTATCCGGGTCCAGGAGGGATCGAAGCCCCAAGGGTAGGTGCTATCCCGGGCCCGTGGCGAGATATACGGGTTCGGCTCCCGACCGAGGTTGGCCAACAACATGAAGGCGACCTCCCCTGGAGCGGAGGTGAACCGTACCTCCTCGGTCCCGTAGATCACATGCTCCTCGGGATCGAAAGCGACCTTCAGTGAGACCTCCTGGGCCATGCCCCAGAAGGCGAAGACAAAAGCAAAAGTCAAAAAAAGCCCCACCTTTTTATGCACCTTCTCCCCTTTCACTCCCCCTTCTTCTCCTCGTCGGGGAGCACCGTGATTTTAACCGAACGTATCTCTCGCTTGGTGGCGTCCTCCACCGTGAGCAAGGCCCGGCCGATCCGCACCCGGGCCCCGGGATCGGGGAGATCCTCCAAGGTGTGTAGGAGTAGCCCCGAGATCGTCACCCCCTCGTCCTCGGGGAGGTCCAGACCCAGGGTCCTGTTCACCAGTTTCACCTCGGCGTCCCCGTCCACAATGGCCTCGGTGGCCGAGATCCGACGGATGAGCTGCCTTTCCCGTTTCCTGTCGTACTCGTCCTCGATTTCTCCCACGATCTCCTCCAGGATGTCCTCCAGGGTCACGAGCCCGGCCACACCACCGTACTCGTCCACAACGATGGCCATGTGCACCCGTTCCCGCTGGAACTCCCGCAGGAGCACGTTTATGGGCTTGGTGATGGGTGTGTAATAAGCGGGCCGGACGAGATCCCGTAAGGGTCGCTCCTGGCCGTTGGTGAAGAGTGCCAAGAGGTCCTTCGTGTAGAGGATCCCCACGATATTGTCCCGGAGCTTCTCATAGACGGGGTAGCGGGAATGACCATCCTCTACCACGAACTTGATGACCTCCCGCAGGGGCGTGTTCACCTCGATAGCCTTCATCTCGGTGCGGGGCACCATGATTTCCTCCACGGTGGTATCCTCCAGCTCCAGGATCCGGCGGATCATCTCCCCTTCGTGGTAAGGGAGGAGTCCCCGCTCCTGCCAAATCTTGATGAGCTCCCAGAGCTCCTCCTCCCGCACCTCGTAGGCCGTCTCCCGGCGCCCGAGCTCCACCCCCAGGGGCTTGAGGAGCCAGTGGGCGACGGCCCGGAAGGCCTTGATCAGGGGCTTGAGGATCCTGGTCAGTTTCCAGACCGGGACCACCACCCACAGGGCCCATGTCTCCGCCCGGTGTTTGGCCCAGTTCTTGGGGGTGATCTCCCCGATGAGGAGGAGGGAGACCGTCATCACTGCCGTGGAGACGAGACCCGTGACGTAGGCAGGAAGGCCCCGAGGGAGGAGCCGCAGGAAGAGCAACGTGGCCAGGGCAGAGGCCCCCACGTTCACCAGATTGTTCAGGATGAGGAGGGCGGTGATGAAATCGTTGGGCTCGGAAAGGAGGTGTCTAAGCGCTTTGGCCTTCTTGGGGTACCGCTCGATGAGGTACCGGATCCGTAGCTCCGAAAGGGCGGTGAGGGCGGTCTCGGAGCCGGATGCCAAAGCGGAAAGTAGAAGAAGGATCCCAAGGAGCAGACCTTGCGATCCGGCGGACAACCCTTACATCACCCCAGTTCGTATTATACACGTCAAAAGGAGATCACGCCTCTCCTCAGCGGTACTCCACCACCTCTCGCAGGGAGCGTCGGGGCCTGGGGGGCGGCTTCTCGGCGGGGTAACCCAAGGGGACCAGGGCCACCGGCCGCAGCCCCGCAGGCAAGGAGAGGATCCGGCGGACGCCCTCCTCGGAGAAGGCCCCTACCCAACAGCTTCCCACTCCCAGGGCATGGGCGGCGAGCAACATGTTTTGGATGGCGGCAGCGGTATCCTGAACGCAGTAGAGCTCTTCTCCACGTTTGCCGTACGCCCTTCGGGCCCGGATGAGGTCGGCGCAGACCACGACCACCGCCGGTGCCTGGGCCAGAAATCCCTGTCCCAGGGCAGCCTCCACCAGCTCCTCCTTGAGCCTCTCCCCCTGGACCACGATGAAACGCCAAGGTTGTGCGTTCCCAGCGCTGGGGGCCTTTACGGCCGCCCCCAGGATCCTCTCCAGGATGTCCCGGGGCAGGGGACGCCCTTGGAAGCGGCGGATAGAACGCCTCCCCTCGATGGCCTCGAAGACGTCCATGGACACGGAATAGCTTAGGAGGAGCAGGGGGCGGGAGGCAAGACGGTTGGCACAACGCCCGCAGGGGGTGATACTCTCCCGGGAAAGGGGGAACGATCATGCGGGAATACCTACGGGAGGAGCTCGGTAAGGTCCCGGCGGACTACGCCGAGGTACGCTGGGAGGAGGTGCAGCGCTCCCGTGTCCAATTCCAGCGGGACCAGCTCCTTGCCCTGGAGGCCTCGAAGGAGGCCGGGGGGATCGTCAGGGCCCTGGTGGATGGGGCCTGGGGGATCGCGGTCTTCACCGATCCTGGTGAGATCCCGGCGAGGCTCCGCGAGGCGACGGAACTCGCCCGGACCGCGGCGCGCCGCATCCGGGACCGGATCTCTCTGGCGCCGGTGGAGCCAATAGAGGACCGGGTCGAGGCCCAACTCCAGGAGGACTTCCGGGAAGTCCCCCTGGAGGAAAAAAGGCGGCTCACCGAGGGTTACAACAAACTCCTCCTCGACTACCACCACGAGATCGTCTCCACAAGCGTCCGTTACACCGACACCCTTCGTCGTATCGTCTACGCCAACACCGAGGGGACATACATCGAGCAGGAGCTCCCCGATGTGACCTTGCTCCTTGTCGCCGTAGCCCGCAGAAACGGCAACATACAGCAAGCCTTCGTGTCGCTGGGGGAGGCCGCAGGATACGAGTTCGCCAAAGGACACGAGGAGGAGGCCCTTAAGGTGGCCAAGCGGGCGGTGGAGCTACTGTCGGCCGAGCCGGTGAAGGGCGGCCGCTACACCGTGGTCCTGGACCAGGAGTTGGCCGGGGTCTTCATCCACGAGGCCTTCGGCCACATCTGCGAAGCCGATTTCCTCCTCCGGAATCCGCCCATGAGGGCGGTGATGCGGTTGGGAAAGCGTTTCGGGGTGGAGGCCCTCAACGTGGTGGAGGAGGGCTATATCCCAGGCCGCCGGGGCAACCTCCCCTACGACGATGAGGGAGTCCGGCGACGCAAGATCTATCTCATCAAGGAGGGGGTGTTGGTCGGGCTCATGCACTCCCGGGCCACCGCAGCCCGGATGGGAATGGAGCCCACCGGGAACGCCCGGGCCGTCTCCTGGGAACATGAGCCCATAGTCAGGATGCGCAATACCTATATCGAGCCCGGGGAGTCCTCCTTCGAGGAGCTGCTCTCGGGGATAGACTACGGGATCTACGCCGTGGGCGCCTTCGGGGGGCAAACGGAGTTCGAGCAGTTCACCTTCTCTGCCCAGTACGCCTACGAGATCAAGGGCGGCGAGCTCGGAAAGATGCTTCGGGATGTGGTCCTCACCGGAAACGTATTCGAGACACTGCGCAACATCGAGATGCTGGGCAACGATTTCCAGCTCAAGGGCGGGGCAGGGGGATGCGGCAAGGACGGCCAGAGCCCCCTTCCGGTCACCGATGGGGCGCCACACGTGCGCATCCGGGACGTGATCGTGGGAGGTCGGTGATGGGGATCCTGGAGAGGGCGGCCGCGGTCGCCAAGGAGGCGGAACTTTACGAGGAGTTCCGGGAGGGGATCGCCGTCTCCTTCCGGGGTGGCGAGCTGGAGAAGGTCAAATCCGAGGCGGTCCTGGGTCGGGCGTTGCGGGTGATCGTGGACGGAAAGCTGGGGTTCGCCTCCACCGCCGGCGAGGAGGAAGAGCCGTTGGTGGAAGCTGCCTTGGCCTCGGCCCAACACGGCGATCCCGCGCCGTTCTCCTTCCCCCCCCTGGGGGGGGAGGCCCGGGTAGAGGTGCTGGACCCAGGGATAACGGCCCTGGGGCCGGAGGAGCTCCTCTCCTGGGGGGAGGAGGCGGTACAGGAGATAAAGAGGGCCTTTCCCGAGGTGGTGCTTGACGTCCATCTGGCCCGGGGGACGACGGAGATCCATATCGCCAACACCTCCGGCGGTGAGCGGTCGGAGAAACGTTCCTACCTCGACATGGGCCTGGAAATACAGAGGATCCGCGAGGGGGACGTTTGGCTCATCTGGCTTTCCCGCTCGGTCCGCCGCCGGGATGACCTCGATCCGAAGTCCCTCGTGAACAAAGCACTTACGTACTTGGAGTGGGGTCGGGAGACGGCTGAGCCCCCCACCGGGACACCACCGGTCCTCTTCCTGCCCGAGGGGATGGTGGTCCTCCTCCTCCCCCTCATGCTGGGTTTCTCGGGGCTTTCAGTCCATCTGGGGACATCGCCCCTGGCGGGGAAGCTGGGGCAGGAGGTCTTCGACCGGCGGCTCACCCTGGTGGACCAAGGGACGCTGCCCTATGGACCGCGGTCCGCTTCCTTCGATGACGAGGGAGTACCCACAGGGACCTTGACTTTGGTGGAGGAAGGTGTGGTGCAAAGCTTCTTCCACGACCTGCGCTCCGCGGCCCTGGCTGGGGTCGAACCCACGGGGAACGGTCTGAAGGGCGGTCTCTTCGGAACGAGCTTCCGCAACCCGCCCTCCCCGGGGCCCCGGAACCTGTTGGTCTCGCCGGGGGAAGGAAGCCTGGAGGACCTCATTCGGGAGATGGGGGAGGGGATCATCGTGGAGGGGGTGATCGGGCTGGGCCAGGGGAACGTCCAGTCCGGGGCCTTTTCCAATAACGTGGGCGTCGGTTTCGTGGTGCGGAATGGGAAGGTGGTGGGACGCCTCAAGAACACCATGATCGCTGGGAACGCCTACCAGGTGCTCCGCCACGGCATAAAAGCCATCGGCGGCGACGCGGAGTGGTGCTATGGCACCTACAAGGCATCAGCCTTCCTGGTAGAGGGGGTTTCGGTGGTCGCCCGAGGCTGAACCCGGGCCGCTCAAGAATTGGAAGGGTTGCGATGAGAAGTGAATACCCTTAAATATTCGTGCCATGGTAACCATAAAAGACATCGCTAAGGCTGCCGGGGTCTCACCCTCCACCGTCTCCCGGGCCTTGAACGATTCCCCCTTGATCAACCCCCGCACCCGGGAGCGGATCAAGGAACTGGCCCGCAAGCTGGGCTATGAACGCAACGAGCTCGCCAGGAGCCTGGTCAAGGGCCGGAGCAAGGCTCTGGGCCTCCTGGTGGCCGATATCACCAATCCCTTCTTCGCGGAGATCACCAAGGGGGTGGGCGATGTGGCCCACGGTCGGGGCTACGGCCTCATCCTCTGCAACACCGATGACGATCCCAGGAGGGAGCACAGCTACAGCCTCCTCTTGCGACGCAAACGGGTGGACGGGCTCATCCTCACGTCGGTCACCCTGGAGGACCCGAACCTCGTGGAACTCGCCCGTTCCGGCGTCCCTCTGGTACTGGTGTCCCGGCTCTGCCGGAGCGTGGATGCCCCTTATGTGACGGTGGACAATCGCCTGGGAGCCCGGTTGGCGGTGGAACACCTCCTGGAACTCGGTCACCGCCGCATAGCCTGTATCACCGGCCCCAAGGAGATCGACTCCAGCAGGGACCGGGCCGAGGCCTTTCAGGAGGTGCTCGAGGAGGCGGGGCTGAGGGTTCCCCGGGGGTGGGTGGTCTTCGCGGACTTCACCTGGGAGGCCGGGGAACGGGCGGCGGGGAGGCTCCTCGCCCGTAAACGCAGGCCCACGGCCATCTTCGCCGCCAACGATCTCATCGCCCTGGGGGTGATGGTGGCGGCCCACAAGGCGGGGATCCCGGTGCCCGATGGCCTCTCGGTGGTCGGCTTCGATGACATCGCCTTCGCTTCCCTGCCCCTGATCCGCTTGACCACCGTGGCCCAGCCCACTTACGAGATGGGCCGAATCGCCGCCGAGTGGCTCCTGGACGTGATCGAGGGGAAAAGGCGGCGCAAACTGCGGAAAACACTCAAGCCCAAGCTCATCGTCCGGGCCACCACCGCCCCGCCGGCCTAAACCTCCTGTTGCTCGTGGGGTTCGACCCAGAGGTGACCCTCCCCTGAGGAACGGCGGCATCGCTGCAGTGATGCCGGGCGTTCGCCTTCAGGGGTAGGACGGGTGGTAACCCGCAAGTCCGCCCCGGAGATCATCCCCCGACCTCCTCCACCACGGCTTGTAGCTCCCGCAGCACCTCCTGGTGATCGGCCTCCCCAGACTCCACCAGGTCCATGCGCTTCTCCAGCTCCCGGGTGAACTCCTCGGAGGTCCAGCGGGGGAAGCGCTCCGAGAGATACCGGTATACATCCCGCCCCAATCGTGTGGGGAAGAGGAACCCCTTGCGTTCCACCACGTAGCGGCGTTCCAGGAGGGTGGAGACTATCTTGGCGTAGGTGGAGGGACGTCCCAGACCCCGTTGGCGCATGAGCTGCACCAGCGCGGCCTGGGTGAGGGGCGGGGCCACGGGGACGGCCCTCAACTCCACAGGTTGGAGGGAGAGTTTCTCCCCCGCGAACCGGGCCACCTCCAGCGGAAGCACCAGATCGAAGCCGTGGGAGAGGATCCCCAGGATCACCTCCTCCTCCCAGCGGAAGCCCTTCACCTCCACGATCAGTCGTCCCTTCGAAACCCGCACCTCCCGCATCTGGGAAGCGAGGAAGCGCTCCCAGATCAGCCGGTAGAGGGGAATGGCCCCGGGGCGTAGCTCCCGGTACTCCCCGAGGAGGGCTTCCCTCAGACCCTCGGGGTCAAGAGGCCGGGTGGGCCTGATACACTCGTGGGCCCCGCCCTCGGCCCAGCGCCGGGGACTAAAGAATTCCCTCCCGAAGGCCTCGGCGATGTACTCCTCGGCCACCCGGATGCCGGCCGGGGAGACACGGACGGAATCGGTACGGTGGTAGGTGATGAGCCCCTTTTCGAAAAGCTCCTGGGCGCAGGCCATGGCCTCCGGGGCCGGAAGGCGCAGTTTTTCCCCGGCCTCCACCAGGAGGGACGCCGTGTTGTGGGGAGGTGGAGGGGAAAGCTCCCCTTCGCCCTCATCCTCCAGCGAGACCCGGGCCCGGTGGAGTTCTCGGAAGATCGCTTCTGCCTCCTTCGGGTCCGGGTGCTCCATTGTCAGGAGGAAACCGTCCACACGGGCCCGGATCACGCCTTTCAACTTGCGGCGTTCCTCCTCCCTGCGGATGGTCCAACCCAGGACCGGTGTCTGGACTCGGCCAGCGGAGAGGTTCCGCCTGTGATAGCGTGCCTGGATGTGCTGGGAGAGGGAGAATCCGACCCAGCGGTCGGCGATCCGCCTGACCATCTGGGCTTTGACCGAATCCAGGGAAATATCCCGGGGTGACTTCAGGGCCGTACGGATCGCCTCGGGGGTCACCTCGTGGAACTCCACCCGCCTGATGGAGGGATTGAGGGGTCTGAGGGCGAGGTAGATGTCCCAGGCGATCTTCTCGCCCTCGGCATCGGGATCGGTGGCCACCAATACCTCGTCGACCTCCAAGGCGAGTTCCCGCAGAGCGAGCAGTGTCTCCAGCTTGTCGGTGTCAGGAGGCTGGCCACAACGGGGGCACCGCTCGCCGGTGGTCTGTTCGCCGCAGCGGGTGCAGGCCCTTATGGGGGCGTAGATCGGGATATAACGCTGGCCCGTATCCAACACCCCGTGAATCCCCTCCCCCTCCACCAGATCGGTGAGGTGCCCCAGGGAGGCGGCGATCACGAGGAGACGGTCCTCCAGGCAGACCTCCAGGACGGGAATGCCCCGGAGCCAGCGCCGCTGGGGGCGGCCGAAGAAGCCGGCGATGGTCCCGGCCTTGTTCGGGGATTCCACCACCATGAGGCTCGTGCGCAAGTGATCCTTCCTCTCCCCAGGTATCTTCCCCGAAAGGAAACCTCTCAATCTCTCCCGGTCCGCATCTATTCGGCGGCGGATCCCGTCGAGATCCACTTCCCCCAACTTCAAGAAGCGGATCCCCGGATGGAGGGCCCGGAGCCTCCGCCGCAGGCTATGGAAGGCCTTGGGCTCATGGTAGAAAAGCACCGCAAGCCCTTGGGTCAGGCCGACGGCGGTGAGGCGGGAGGTGCGGCCCGATGCCTGGAGGTAGCTGGCCCCATCGCCGATCAGGAGGAAAAGCTCGCCCTTCTCCTCCACCAGGGGGACATCGGGCGAGGAGAGGGCGGCCGCCAACACTTCCCGGTCTCCCAGGAGCCTATCTAGAAAGGAGAGGGCCTCCTCCAAGCGCCTTTTGATCTTGGGGTAGCGCTCCAGCCGCTCCGGCCCCATGTCCAGGTAGGGTCTGAGGGATTCCAGGCACGCATCGGTCCTTTCTCTTTCCTCAGGGGGAAGCACCGGTCGCAGGGCGAGGAGGAGCCGGAAGATGTTGCCGGGAGTGGGGGTCCTGGGGCGTGCCGGGATCCTGATCACCGGGGTCCCCACGAAGATGGCGTACCGCACCGCCTCCGGGAGATCTATTCCCCGTACCAAGGGGTTCCCCTGGTGGGAAAGGCCCACAGCCACCGGGACCTCGCCCCGCTGGAACCGCTCCCGGGCTTCGCCACGGAAAAGCTGGTAAGGAATCGCCTCCAACCCCAGCCTCCCCAGGGCTTCCACCGCTTCGGCGATCCCCTCTTGGCCCGCGTGTTGGGGCAGATAGAGGAAGCAGCCCGGGCCCAGTTCCCGGATGAGTTCCGCCGCCCGGGAAAGACCCTCCCGGACACCCCCCACCTTCTCCACCACATCCACCACCTTCCGTAGCTGGAAGCCCGTGCGCTGTACCGAGAAGCCCAGGAGCCGCTGGAAGAGGATGACCCGTTTGGTGCGGGGTTGGGCCGTGGCGGAGGAGACGACAAGGATCCCCTTCCCCGCCTTCGAAGCGGTCCCGGCGTCTCCTCTTCCCCTCAGAGCGGCGGCGATCTCCTGGGGGCTGAATCCCAAAAGCTCCAGCAAACGGTCGATGTTCCGCGATGCCTTGAGGAAGGAATCCACATCGTCGATGAAGAAGAAACCCGGTCCCCCGCTCTCGGGCCGGAACCAAGGGGCAAGGAGCGGGAAGTTGCGTTGCAGGAAGGCATTGGTTGTGACGAGGATCCGAAAATCGCCGGAGCGCACCCGCTCCTTATCCCCCTTCCTCCCGATGTAACCCAGGACCTCCTCCTCGCCCACCATCCCCCGGAGCCTCCTGGAGAGCTCTTCCACCAGGAGCTTCGTGGGCACGATGATGTAGGACCTACGGGGCAAAAAGGCAGCCATGACCAACCCGAAGGTGGTCTTACCCACGCCCGTAGGGGCGAGAATGGCGAAGGAACGACCCATCAAAACCCGTTTCGCCCAGGAGAGTTGCAGCGACCAGGGGGATGATCCCACCTTTCCCTTGAAAAAGGAGGTGAAATCCTCCATCCGCAGCGAGAGCTCGCAGGCCGGACCGAGCCCCTCCAGTTTCCCCTCATGTTCCAGGGCATGGCAAACCGCGGCGAGGTCCGATACATCGGCCTCGGGGAGGCACTTCCCACAGGGGAGGCCGCGGTCTAGGCGGCCGGAGCCGATCTCCCCACCACAGTTCGGGCACATCCTTCGGAAGAGGGCCAAATCCCCTCGCTCGACCATCTCGGGAAGAGTTTAGCCCTTCTCTGTGCCCTCGTTGCGAATGGGCCTCTTCTCCGGTTTAATGGGCTTTCACATGGTCTTCCTAGAACTCTGTGGCCTGGGGGTGGGCGTGGGGATCCTCTCCTCCATGTTGGGCATCGGCGGTGGATCCTTCATCGTCCCCCTCCTCGTCCTCTTGGGGCTCGTGGGCCGGGCCCAAGAAGCGGTGGGAACCAGCATCTTCACCGTTTTCTTCATGGGGCTCTCGGCCACCATCGCCTATGGGCGCCGGGGGACCTGGGATTGGCGGCTGGCCCTCTGGACCGTTCCCGGTGCCCTGGCCGGGGCGTGGGGAAGCGCCTCATGGAGTCAACGCATCTCCTCAGGCGTGCTTCTGGTAGCCTTCGGAACCTTTTTGGGGCTGATGGCCCTTTTCATGGCCCTTGGGCAGGGCCCAGGGGAGATCGGTGGGAGGCCGAGGAGGTACCTTCCCTACCCCGGTGGGGGGATCCTGGTGGGGCTTCTCGCCGGGGTCACAGCCGGCCTCTTCGGGCTCGGGGGAGGAACGATCATGGTACCGGGTTTCACCCTGCTTTTGGGGGTGGATATCCGCCGTTCCATCGCCACGAGCCTCATGGTGATGGTCCCGGCCGCGGCCATCTCCACGCTGGAACATGCCCTCCAGGGGGACACCCTTTGGGATTTGGCCCTCCCCCTGGCCCTGGGGATGCTCATCGGAGGACAGCTGGGCCCCAGGATCGGGGGACATATTCCCAGAGCATACCTGCGACGTCTCTTCAGCCTGGCTCTGCTTTACGGGGCGCTGCAGATGATCCTAAAAGGCCTCAGGCCCTGAGCTTGGGATCCGTTATGTCCCGCAAGCCATCGCCCAGCATGTTGAAGGCGAGCACCGTGATCAGGATGGCGAGGCCCGGAAACACCGAGACCCACCAGGCGTCGGTGAGGTGGTTGAGGCCGGTGCGGATCATGTTCCCCCAGGTGGGAGTGGGTGGGGAGACCCCCAGTCCTAGGAAGCTCAGGTTGGCCTCCAGGCGGATCGCTGTGGCAGTCCACAGTGTACTCATCACCAGAACTTCCCCCAGGACATTGGGCAAGATATGCCTGATCAGGATTCGGAGGTCCCCGCATCCCACGGCTCGGGCGGCGTCCACGTAGTCCCGCTCCCGCAGGGCCAAGGTGGGGCCATAGGCGAGCCGGGCGAAGCGAGGGGCCATGAGGATCGCGATGGCCAGGATGAGCTTGAGAAGCCCCGAACCCAATGCCACCATCACCATGATCCCCAGGACCTCGTCCGGGAAGGACATCATCACGTCCACTATCCGCATGATGATGACCTCCGCCTTCCCCCGTCTGTAACCAGCCACCAAGCCCATAACGGTGCCGACGATCATCCCCAGGGCCACGGAGCTCACCCCCACCAGAAGAGAGATCCTGGCCCCGAAAAGTACCCTGGAGAGGACATCCCGGCCGTAAAAGTCCGTGCCCAGAAGGTGAGACCGTCCGGGGGGCTGGAAACGGGATCGCACGCTCTGGCGGATGGGATCGTAGGGGGCGATGAGCGGAGCCAGGACGGCAATCACGATGACCACAACGGCGATCCCCGCCCCGACCACCGCCGTCCTGTTCTTGAGGAACGTCCGAAGGATCCGCTGACGGGTCGTGGGCTCAAGGCCCTGCCCCATTCGGCGCCTCTTCCCTCCGGGGACTTTCATTCGTACCTCACCCGAGGATCTACGAGCCCGTAGGAGAGATCGGTGAGGAGATTGAGGACGACGACAAAGCCCGAATAGATGACCATGATGGACTGCAGGGTGATATAGTCCCGCTGCATCATCGCTCCCACCATCAGCTTCCCCAACCCGGGCCGTGAGAAGACGATCTCCACCATGATGGAGCCCCCGATGAGGACGATGGAATAGACGCCTATCACGGAGATGATGGGGATCAGGGCGTTCTTCAGGGCATGTCTGAAGATCACCTGGGATTCGTGGAGCCCCTTCGCCCGGGCGGTGCGGACGTAATCTTCGTTGAGAACGTTCAACATCGCCGAACGGGACATCCTGGTGATATAGGCGGTCATGATCAGCCCCAGGGTCAGGGCGGGGAGGAAGAGGTGCCGCAGGTGATCACTGAGATCACCCGGTGTGCCCCCACCCATGGTAGGAAAGAGTTTCCACTTCACAGCGAAAAGGAGCATGAGCAGTATCCCCAGGTAGAAGGTGGGGAAAGAGAGACCCGCCAGGGAGAACGTGCGGCCCAGATAATCCGGGAGTCGGTTGCGCTTGAGCGCCGTGTATACCCCCAAGGGGACCCCCAGGATCACCCCTAGGAGGATCCCCGCGAACGTTAGTTCCATGGTGTAGGGGAGGGCATAAGCCACCTGTCTCGCCACCGGCACACCGCTGATCAGGGACCTGCCCAGATCGCCCCGCATGAGCCCCCAAAGGAACTCGATGTACTGCTTCCACAGGGGTTTATCGAGGCCCATGCGTTTTCTCAGGGCATCCACCGCCTCCTGGGAAGCGTAATCCCCGAGGATCGCCCGGGCCGGGTCCCCTGGGGCCACCCTTACCAGAAGGAAGACCACGGTGAGGACGATCAAGAGGATGGGGAGGGAAATGAGGATCCGCCGCACCGCGTAACCGAACATCTCCGTCTAAACAATAAGGGGCGGGCCGGGGCCCGCCCCTGTCACCTTCCCCCTTCAGTCCCCGATGGTGGTGAGCTCGTTTATCTGGGGATAAAGGGCTAGGGTGGATTTGAGCTCGTAGCCGTAATTGACCTTGGGACTTCGGGCGTAGACGAACTTCTTGATGTAGAGCGGGTAGGCAGCGGCCAAGTCCAGTATGGTTCGGCAGGCCTCCTCCCAGAGTGGCACCTGCTTTTCGGGGTCGAGCTCGACACGGGCGGCTTCGATGAGGTTATCGATGGAATCTATGGTCCCATCCCCGTCGGCGTCCACCCCTCCCAGGTGGGAGAAGTTGGTATCCGGCTTCCTTCCTGTGACAACGATGGAGTCGGAGTGATAGAAACGGGTGAGGAAGACGTCGGCATTGGGACGCCAGGCCACGTAGAGCACCATGGGGTTTACGTCCTTGCGGATCAGGGTATGCATGGAGGAGTGATCCACCACCTTGAGTTTCACATCCACCCCTATCTCCCGGAGCTGAGCCTGGATGTTCTGCATCGGGATCAGGTACTCAGCCCGCTCCGAGATCACCACCTCGATCGAGAAACCGTTGGGATAACCTGCATGCGCCAAGAGATCCTTGGCCTTCGCACGATCCACATCGTAGCGGAGATCCCCGGCCTCCTCACAGGTGAGGCCACCCGGAAGAAGAGGCGGAACAGGGGAGCAAAGCGGATCGGCGATGTCCGGTCCAACAGTGTAAAGGAGCTCCTCCCGATCCAGGGCATAAGCGATCGCCTTCCTGACGAGGATGTTATCGAAGGGCGGCCGGGACATGTTGAAGTGGAGCACCGCACACTCGCCTGGGCCGAAGGTGTCCACCACCACCCCGGGCTTCTTCTTCATCTTGTCCACCCAGGGCTGCTCCGGCGGCCCCTCGATGATGTCCACCTGGCCTGTCTCCAATGCCGCTTCCCGGGCTGAGAGGTTGGGCATGTAGTAGATCACAACACCATCCAATTTGGGTTTCCCTCGGAAGTAACGGGGATTTGCAACCAGGACCACTTTCTCCATGGGAGAATACTCTTTAAACATGAAGGGACCTGTACCCACAGGGTGGGTGCGGAAGCCCTCGTCCCCAAAGGCCTCCACCGCCAGCTTCGAGACGATGAACCCGCCGGCGTAGTCGGCGAACTTGGGGAGCACCAGGCTCGGAGGCATGGGCTTGGGAAGCTTCACCTGCACGGTGTAGCGATCCACGGCCACGAACTCCATCCCCGCGTATTCGCCGGCGTAGGCGGAGCGGCCTGGATCGGCGGCCTTACGAAGCGAGTAAACCACGTCCTCGGCGGTGAGCTCGTATCCCTCGGGATAGCCCTCGAAAGGATGGAAGTAAACACCCTTACGGAGGTAGAAGGTCCAGGTGAGACCATCCTTGGAGACGTCCCACGATTCCGCCAAATCCGGTTCGAACGGCGCGCTGATGTCACCGGGCTTGTAGCGCACGAGGCCGTTGAAGACCATATCAACTACAGCCCGGTCCATGGTGGCGGCGGCCAGATGTGGATCCAGGGTCTTGAGGTCGGCGGCGTCAAAAGCGATACGGAGAACTTTGCCCTGCGACCAAGCCACCTATGCCAACGAAACTCCCAAGAGAATCAACAACAACATTCTTCGCACCGAAACCACCCCCTTTGGGGGATTATAAGCACCTAATACTTCAAAGGACAATTCCTGAGCAGCTGCTTAAAGAACTTCCCAAAGAGCCCCACAATCACCGACCTCTCCC
>CAYTCK010000006.1:0-7331 GCA_964436445.1 uncultured Thermotogaceae bacterium
TACGTAGCGTCGCACCTCGTGTGCGACGTTTATCCTTGAAGTTGACTATTTCTCCCGCAAAGGTCACAATGGATGGGGAAGAGGATGGAACGGGATAGGGAGTTCCTCCGGAGGTGGCGGCAGGTCCTGGCCAACATCCGTGACCAGATGCTGCGGGCTTGCCTTCCCTCCGATCCCTCCAAAGTCCACTTACACGGCGATACCCTCACGGTGGAGGTGGACTCGGCCTTCAAGAAGAGCTACATCCTGCGCAAGCTCCCCAAGCTCACCGAAGCCGTGGAGAAGGTCTTCGGGCCGGTGAAGGTGGAGGTCGGGGAGCCCCCCCTGGTGGAGGAGCTGGAGCGGGGCGAGGGGCCCGGGGTGCGGATCGCGGTGGTGGGGATCGGCGCCGGGGGGATCAACGCCCTGGGCCGGATCCGGGCAGCCGGTGTCCAGGGGGTGCAGCTCGTGGCCATGGACACCGACTCCCAGGTCCTCTCCACCGCCAAGGCCGATCTCAGGATCCAGCTGGGGGAAGGGCTGACCCGGGGACGGAGCACCGGCGGCGATCCCGGTAAAGGGGAGGAGGCCGCCCAGGAAGCGGCCTGGACGATCAGATCCGCCCTGGAGGGAGCGGATCTGGTTTTCCTTACCTGCGGCCTGGGCGGGGGGACCGGGACCGGGGCCGCCCCGGTGGTGGCCGCCCACGCCCGGGAGGCCGGGGCCCTCACCGTGGGGATCGTGACCCTGCCCTTCAGCTTCGAAGGATCGGTGCGGCGGGAACGGGCCCAGGCCGGCCTGGAGAGGCTGAAGGAGGAAGCGGATGTGGTGATCGTGATCGACAACGACCGGCTCCTGGAGCTCGCCCCTAAGGACGTTCCCCTCACCAAGGCCTTCGAGATGGCCGATGAGGTCCTGCGGCAGGGGGTACAGGGGATCAGCGACCTCATCACCGTGCCGGGGCTGGTGAACCTGGACTTCGCCGATCTGGCGGCGGTGTTGCGGGGCGCGGGGACGGCCATGATGGGGGTAGGGGAGGCCGAGGGCGAGGGACGGGCGGTGAAGGCGGCCAAACAGGCTTCCTCCAATCCCCTGCTGGAGGGGGGATCCATCCGGGGGGCCCGGAAGGTCCTGTTGAATATCACCGGGGGGGAGGACCTCACCCTGGCCGAGGTCACCCAGGCCGCCGAGACGGTCCGCAAGGAGACCCACACCGAGGCGGAGCTCCTCTTCGGTGCCGTGGTGCGGGAGGAGTACACCGGCACGGTACGGGTCACCTTGATTGCCGCCTCCTTCCAGGAGGTCCTCCCCATGGAGGAGGAAGAGACGCCGCCCCCACCCAAGATACCCCCTAAACGCAAACCCTCGGGGGAAGAGGACTACGATGTCCCGGCTTTTATGCGTCGCCGTTAGCCTCCTCGCGCTCACTCTCCCGGCAGCGGCCTGGGAATACCACATCCGGATGGAGGTCTCGCCGGGGACGTCCTGGAGTATCTCGGGGGAGGAGACGATCACCGGGGTCGCGCCGGGGACGGCGCCCGAGGTGATCCTGCGGCTCTATCCCGCGGCCAGGACACACTTCGCCCTGGAGGGGGCCTGGGACGGGGAGGGGGAGAGGATCGCCTGGGACACGGTGGATCCCACGGCAGCGGTCCTCCCTTTGCCCCTGGAGGAAGGACAGACCGTCTCCTTCACCCTGGCCTTTCACGGGGAGGTGCCCCCCTTCCCGGGAGGTAGCTACGGCACCTTCGCCGCCGGGGAGGAGGCGGTGGTCCTCTCCCAGGCCTATCCCATCCTCGCCGCCTGGGACCACGGCTGGGTGGTGGAGCCGGTCCTTCCCTGGGGGGACGCACTGGTGGCGGATGTGGCCGATTACACCCTGGACCTCCGTTTCCCTCCGGATTGGACCGCCCTGACCAACGCCACCGATACCCTTCTCGCGCCGGGCCATCTCCGGGCCCTGGGGCGGCACCTGCGGGAGCTTGTGATCGTCCTTTTGCGGGATGCTTCCTCCCTCCGCGCGGAAGGGGAGCCCCCCATCGTCTCCTACTTCCCCCGGGGGGATGAGACCGCCGGGGCCGAGGCGGCAGCGATCTGCCGCCGTGCCTTGGAACTCTACGGGGAACGCTTCGGGACCTATCCCTTCCCGGAGTTCAAGGTGGTAGCGGTGCCCCTGGAGCAGGCGGCCGGAGTGGAGTACCCGGGCTTGATCCTGGCGGAAAGCCATTACTATGAAGAGGTATCTCAGGGGCTGCGGCCCCTCTTCTGGCCGATGATCTTCGCCCACGAGGCGGCCCATCAATGGTGGTACGCCCAGGTGGGAAACGATCAGGTACGGGAGCCCTGGTTGGACGAGGCCCTGGCGACCTTCACCTCCGGGCTCTATTTCCGGGCGATCGGCCGTTGGGAGGAGATCCGTTCCTATTGGGAGCGCACCTGGCACCTGGGAAAGGAACGCAATCCCGAGGCCGGGATCACCTCCCCCCTGTGGGCGTTCCCCGGGGGAAAGGGCTACGGGGGGATCGTATACTCCGGCGGGGCCCTCTTCCTGGAGGACCTCCGGGAGGCCATGGGGGACGATGCCTTCTTCGGGGCACTGCGGCGTTACCTCGAGGACTTCCGCTGGAAGCTGGCCCACGGGGAGGACCTCTTGGGGATCTTCATGGATCTGAGTCCGGTTCCCCTGGAGGAAATCTTCCGACGGTGGGGGATCCCCACGCCCCGGGCCGCGGGTTAAGATCACGAGGCCTTAGCTCCCCGATCTCCGCACGGAGGTGGCCATGTCCGTCTGGCGGGATCTCGGCGTGGGCGAGAGGGTCCTGGTGATGGGGATCCTGAACGTGACCCCGGATTCCTTCTCCGATGGCGGGAGGTTCCTCGATCCCGATCGTGCCGTGGCCCACGCCCTGAGGCTCCAGGAGGAAGGCGCGGACATCATCGACATCGGCGGGGAGAGCACCCGTCCCGGGGCGGAGCCGGTCCCGCTGGAAGAGGAGCTTCGGCGGGTGATCCCGGTCCTGGAGAAGCTCCGGGGGGTGCTGCGGATCCCTGTCTCCATCGATACCTACAAGGCGGAGGTGGCCGAGGCCGCCATCGAGCTGGGGGCCCGGATCGTGAACGACGTCACCGCCCTGAGGGCCGACCCCAGGATGCCGGAGGTGGTGGCCAGGTCCGGCGTGGGCCTGGTGCTCATGCACATGAAGGGGACCCCGAAGGACATGCAGGAAAACCCCATCTACACGGATGTGGTGGCAGAGATCAAGGGCTTCCTGCGGGAGCGGATCTCCGCCGCCCTCTCCCGGGGGATCGCCCCGGAGCAGATCGCCGTGGACCCGGGGATAGGGTTCGGAAAGAAACTGGAGCACAACCTGGAGATCCTGCGGCGGCTGGAGGAATTCCTGGAGCTGGGGAGGCCGGTCCTGGTGGGGCCCTCCCGCAAGTCGTTCATCGGGGAGATACTGGGGCTTCCGGTGGAGGAGCGGCTGGAGGGCACCCTGGCCGCCTGCGCGGTGGCGGTGGTCCGGGGAGCGGATATAGTGAGGGTGCACGATGTTCTTCCCGCCCGGAGGGCCGTGGACCTGGCCTTCCGGCTGCGGGGAAGGAGGCCGCGATGAAGCTGGAGCTAAAGGATCTCTGGGCGACCCCCGGAAAGCCCGTCCTCTTCAGCGGGAAGGAGGATCTGGGGGAGGTCCAGTGGTACGAGGAGCGGCTGTCCCTGGAGGGGCCGGTCCAGGCCTCGGGCTCGGCCTTCTTCCAAGGAGACCACATCTACCTCTTCCTCCGGGTGAAAGGAGACATCCACCGCCGCTGCTCCCGGTGTCTCGGGGACATGGTGGAGCACTTCGACAAGGACGAGTTCTTAGAGATCCCCGTGGACGAGGTGCCGCCGGGGATGCAGTACCTGGACCTCAGGCCCTATATCGAGAACGGGGTGCGGCTCGCCATCTCCCGCAAACCCCTCTGCAAGCCGGATTGCAAAGGTCTCTGCCCCTACTGCGGTGTCGATCTCAATGTGGAGGACCACAAACCCTGGTGCGTGCTCCGCAAAGGGGAGAAGGAGGTGGATCCCCGCTGGGCGAAGCTCAGGGAGCTTCTCTCATCCCGGTGAGGGCTTTGGGGGTAGACCCCGGGCTCTCGGCCACCGGCTACGGGGTGGTGGAGCTTCAGGGCCGCTCCTTTCGCCTCCTGGAGAAGGGGACGGTGCGGACGAAGCCCAAAGATCCCCTTCCGGAGAGGCTTTGGCGGATTCTAACGGCCTTGGAGGAGGTGAGCCGGCGCCACGAACCCCAGTTGGTGGCGGTGGAGGAGGTTTTCCTCGCGAAGAACCTCACCGCCGGGATGCTCACGGCCCAGGTGGCCGGGGTGGTGAAGCTCCTCGCCCGGGGGCGGGAGCTCCGGGTCTACTCGCCCCGGGAGGTGAAGAAGCGGATCACCGGGAACGGGGCCGCTCCCAAGGAGCAGGTGATCGGCATGGTGGAGCACCTGTTGGGGATCAAGGGGCTCCGCTCGGATCACGCCGCCGATGCCTTGGCCCTGGCCCTCTGTGCCGTCTTCGATAGGGGATGACGATCTACGATCTTTTGGGGATAGCGGACGTCCCAGAGCGGCTGCTCCTGGTGGATGGCCATTCGGCCCTCTACCGCTCCTTCTACGCGCTGCCCGAGCTCACCACCTCCAAGGGGACCCCGGTGAACGCGGTGTATGGGTTCGCCCGGACGTTGCTCATGGCCCTGCGGGAGTACCCCTCGAGGTATGTGGCCGTGGCCTTCGACGCCAAGGGACCGACCCTCAGGCACGCTGCCTATGCCGAGTACAAGGCGACCAGGAAGGAGATGCCCGACCCCCTCGTGGCCCAGCTCCCATTGGTCAAGGAACTGGTGGACGTGTTCGGTTTGAAGCGCCTGGAACGCGAGGGCTACGAGGCCGACGACATCATGGCCACCCTCGCCAGGCTCGCCGAAAGGCGGGGGACCCAGGCCCTGGTCCTCACCGGCGACAAGGACATGGCCCAACTCGTCTCGGATAAGGTCCTCCTCCTCAAGCCCGGCCGCCGGCCCACCGATCGGCTGGAGCTCCTGGACCGAAGGGGGGTCGAGGAGCGCTACGGGGTGCCACCGGAGCGGATCGTGGACCTCTTGGCCTTGGTGGGTGACTCCATCGACAACATCCCGGGGGTGAAGGGGATCGGTGAGAAGACCGCCCGGAAGCTCCTGCGGCAATACGGGTCCCTGGAAGGGGTGCTGCAGGCGGCGGAGCGGATCCCCAATAGGCGTGTGGCCGAGGCCCTGAGATCCCAGCGGGAGGAGGCCCTTCTCTCCCGGGAGCTGGTGCAATTGCGGGAGGTCCCCCTGGATATCTCCCTGGAGGAATGCGCCCCCAAGGCGTTGGACCTCGAGCGGCTGGTGGTGTTCCTGGGAGAGCTCGAGTTCACCTCGATCCTCCGGGAGCTCGGGCTGGAGGAGCGCTATAGGGAGATCCGGGAGAAAAGGGGAACCGGCGAGCCCAAACCCGAGTACAAAGCGGTCTTGGACAGCAAGGCCCTGGATGAACTCCTCTCGAGGTTGCAAGAGGCAGGGGAGTTCGCCCTGGACCTCGAGACCACAGGGGTGGACCCCTTCTCCGCCGAGATCGTGGGGGTGGCCGTTTCCCTCTCCCCCTACGAGGGCTTCTACATCCCCGTGGGGCATCGCTACCTCGGGGCCCCCTCGCAGCTCTCGCTGGATGTAGTGCTCGGCAAACTCAAGCCTCTCTTGGAGGACGAGGGCCACCGGGTGATGGGGCAGAACCTGAAATACGACATGGAGGTCCTCTCCAACTACGGGATCGAACTCCGGGGCATCTCCTTCGACGCCATGATCGCTCACTGGCTCCTGAACCCCGACGCCCCCTCCCATGCCCTGGAGGTGATCGCCCAGGAGGTGCTCGGGGAGCGGGTCAAGAAGTACAAGGAGCTTCTTTCCGCTGGAGGGGAGAGGGGGATGGCCGAGGTGCCGGTGGACCGGGCCACCGCCTATGCCGCCGCCGATGCCGAGGTGATAACCCGCCTCGCCCCGCCTTTGCGCAAGAGGCTCGAGGAAAACGGCCTCACCAGGCTCTACGAAGAAGTGGAGCTTCCCCTCATCGAGGTCCTGGCGTGGATGGAGCGGAGGGGGGTTCTCCTCGATGTGGAGGTGCTCAGGGAACAAGGGAAGGAACTCGAGCTCCTGTTGGAAAAGCTCCGGCAGGAGCTTTATCAGCTCGCGGGCACCCGCTTCAACCCCAACTCCACCCCCCAGGTGCGCGAGGTCCTCTACGGGCGCCTGAAGCTTCCGGTGATCGCCAAGACCAAGACCGGTCCCTCTACCGACGCTTACGTCCTGCGGGAGCTCTCGCGGTTGCATGAGTTTCCGGCCAAGCTGTTGGCGTACCGTGAGCTGGAGAAGCTCCGGAACACCTACGTGGAGAAGCTCCCCCGGTACGTGAACCCGAAGACCGGCAGGATCCACACTTCGTTCAACCAAACCGGAACCGCTACGGGACGCCTCTCCTCCTCCGAACCCAATCTCCAGAACATCCCCGTGCGGGAAGGTCTCATCGACATCCGGAAGGCGTTCGTGGCCCCGGAGGGGAAGGTCCTCATCGGGGCCGATTATTCCCAGATCGAGCTCCGGGTGTTGGCACACCTCTCCGGGGACGAAAACCTCATCGAGACCTTTAGAAGAGGGGAGGACCTCCACCGCCGCACCGCGGCGGAGATCTTCGGCGTACCACCCGAGAAAGTGGACGATCGCATGCGCTCGGTGGCGAAAAGGGTGAACTTCGGGATCGTGTACGGGATCACCCCCTACGGCCTCTCCCGGGACCAGGGGATCCCCCAGGAGGAAGCGAAGCGGTTCATCGAACGGTTCTTCGCCGCCTACCCCAAGGTGAAGGAGTTCATCGAGCGAGTAGTGCGGGAGGTGGAGGAGCGCGGCTACGCCGAGACGATCCTGGGGAGAAAACGATGGATCCGGGCGCCGGGGGGGAAGCTGGTGGGGGCGGCGCGCCGCAACGCCATCAACGCGCCGGTGCAGGGCTCGGCCGCCGACATCATGAAACTGGCGATGCTGGAGTGCCACAGATTGTGGAAAGCCGGGAAACTCCCAGCGGAGATGATCCTCCAGGTACACGACGAGCTCATCTTCGAGGTCGAGGAAGAGGCCGCCGAGGAAGCCGGGAAGACCATCAAGGAAGCGATGGAGGGGGTCTACGAGCTCAAGGCCCCTCTCAAGGTGGATATCAAGTTCGGCCACAACTGGGCCGAGCTTTGAGGATTATTTAATGGCGGAATGCGGGTAGACGTGAAGAAATCGCTCCAGGAACTCGTCGTTCCG
>CAYTCK010000006.1:7431-24955 GCA_964436445.1 uncultured Thermotogaceae bacterium
TAATGGCGGAATGCGGGTAGACGTGAAGAAATCGCTCCAGGAACTCGTCGTTCCGGAGATCCGCCGACTGGACGAGAAGATCGACCTCGTGCGCAGTGAGCTCAAGGCTGAGATGAACTCCCGAGATGGAGACCCGGATCGGTGCCCTCTCGGAGAGGATAGACCTAGCGCTTGAGCTCAGGGAGCGGATCCTGAAACCGGAGACCCGTTTGGAGGCCCTAGCGGGCAAAAAGTGATCGCTTCCGAAAGCCTTGAAGCCCACCGCGGTGCCAGGATCTTCCTCCCTGCATCGCCGACTTGTTTTTTGAAAAACGTTTGCTAGAGAATACTTCCCGGAAAGGAGGCGATAATGGCCGATACAGCAGCCCGAGCTTCCTACAAAGAGGGGCTCGCCTTCACCATCAAGATCAGGGGTCACACCCTGGTCAGCGATCTCCCTCCGGCCAAGGGGGGGAAGGACGAGGGGCCTACTCCCCCTGAGCTCATGGTGGCTGCCCTGGCCGCCTGTGCCGGGATCTTCGCCGCCATGTTCGCCCGGAAGGCGGGGATCTCCCCCGAGGGGATCGAGGTGGAGGCCGAGGCCGACACCCTGGAGTCCCCCACGCGTCTGGGGAACTTCCGTGCCCGGATAAAGTTCCCGGGCCTCCCCCAGGAGATGAGGGAGAGAGCGAAGGCGTTCATCGGAGCTTGCCTCGTGGGCCAAACCTTGAAGCGGGAAAACCAGGTGACCCTGGAGTTGGAGTGAGCTGAGAGCTTCTCCATGGTAAAGGAACGCCGGGGCAAAAAGCCCCGGCGTTTTTCCAACGGGGCCGCTTGTCCCACCCCGGTGCGGATTCCGCGCCGAGGGGATCAGGGGATGAACTCCGGGATGCGGGAGAAATCCTCGGTCACCCGGTGGGCGGCCTCAGCCACCGCCGGGTCCTTAGGGGCATAGGCGATCCCCAGGCCCACCGCCCGGAAGACCGGGATGTCGTTCACGTTATCCCCGACGAAGGCCACCTCCCCCGGGGAAAGGCCGAGCTTTCCCAGTTCCTCGAGGAGCACCTCGGCCTTCCTCCAAAGGGGTACCCGTAGCACCGCCTCTCCGGTGAAGACACCATTCCGGACCACAAGCACGTTGGCCAAGGCCATGTCGAGCCCCAGATCCGCGGCCACGTAGTCGGCCACCAGGTTCACCCCGGAGGAGAGGATCCCCAGGGTGAGCCCCCTGGCTCGGAGTGCAGCGATGGCCTCCCGGGCTCCGGGGGGATAGGGCGGGGGAAGGAGCTTCCTCAAGATGGGGTCCACCGCCCTTCCGGCCAAAAGCCGCGCGTTCTCCTGAAGCCAGCGGTCGTAGAGCTCAGGGTGAGGGAGGTAGCGCCGCTGAAGCTCCCTCCATTCCCGCTCCAGCCCGGCGGCCACCCCGATGGCCCCCCAGCTCGACTCGAAGTCCACACCCCGGTAACGCACAAGGGTCCCGTCCAGATCGAAGAAAACGGCCCGAATGCGCCCCATCAGGGGAGGACAAGTTCCACCGCCCCGGAGAGGCCCATCCCCTGCCAACGGTCCTCCGGCACCTCCAGGGCATAGGTGAAGGGGGAAGAGACACCGTAGAGATCGGGAGAGTTCGGCGCCATGGTTTGGTTGCCAAGGTACCTTCCCTCCGCATCGAAGAAGACGATCTCCAGGGGGAGGTAGACGTTGTGCATGTGGAACTTAGAGGTCACAGGCTTCGGGAAGGAGAAGAGGATCGCCAGGTCCTTGCCCCACTCCGGGGGAAGACCTTGGAATCCCAGGAACCTGGCGAAGGGTTTATCAGCCACCAGGACCTCCATCTGCACCTCCTTCCCCGACTCATCCCGCAGGACGATCCTCTCCTCCTTCAGGCCATCCAGGGCACCGTAGACCCTGCCCAGGGAGTCCCGGTCCATGACGGGAGCGGGGTCCACCCCGTTGCGGGGGAAATAGACGGGCTCATCCCCGATCCCATCGCCGTCCTCGTCCTTACCGGCGTACGCGGAGTACCAGTTGCCGCGTCCGGTGGGTGCCCACCTGTTTTTCCCCAGGTCCCTGCCCCGCCGGTCGTAGCCCCAGAGGATGTTCTCGTAGACCCACGTCTCCCGTGACTCGGTTCCGAGATAGATCGCCTCGTGGGCCCGGTAGATGAGGTTGTGGTGGATGGTGTTCTGGGTGGGGGTCGCCTGGCCGTAGGCCTCTTCGATGATCACGCCGATGTTCGCCCCGGTGATGACGTTGTCCTCGAAGAGCCCCTGGGAGCCCAATGTATCGATGCCGTAGCCACAACCGACCATGGTGCAATGGGAGACCTCGGTGAAGGACGAGTCGGCCTTTATCTCCACGGCGATATCCCCCTCGGAAAAGGCCGAGTACCGGACCACCGCGTTCCGGGTGGCGGCCAGGCTGATGGCGGTTTTATTCCGGTAGAAGAAGCCACGTTCGATCGTCAGCCCCCGGGATCCATCCGAGGAGTAGATCCCGATCCCGTTCCCGGCGACCACTGCCCCCTTGACCTCCACATCGTCGGACCCGTCGATCCATATCCCATAGGTATTGCCGTAGATCCCGGAGTCGAGGACCCGGGCCCCATCGGAGAGCCAAAGCCTGATCCCAGCGAGAGGGCTGTTGGCGATGCGCTGGCAGTCCCGGATCACGATTCCCGGGGAGGAGAATGCCATGATCCCGTACCCCTTGTTGCGGAAAAGATCGGCACCCTGGATCACGATCCCCTCAGAGAAAGCGATGTATATCCCGTCCCCTTCTTGGACGGAGACATCCTTCAGGATGACATCCTCGCAGTAAGCCAGGGTGATGTTCCCCGCCTTTACCCCCTGCAGGGTTTCGCCCACGAGACCGAAGTAGTAGTGGACCGGGTTGCCGTTCACCGTGTTGGAGGCCGTGATCTCGTGGTCGAACTCCTCCCGGGAGGTCCCCAGGACCCGCAGGCCGAAACCCAGGACCTCGATGTAGTTCTCATCCAGCTTCACCCGATGGGAGCTGGAGATGAGGATCCCGTTCTTGGAGCCGCGGACGATGCAGTCCTCGATGGCCCCGTCCCGCACATCCTCCAAGGCGATGGCCGCACCCTTCTCATCCATGGCCCCGGTTATCTGGCAGCCGCGGATCACGAAGGGCACGGTGGTGTGGGCGATGTAGATCCCGTACTTCTCCCCTTCGGGGACCTGTATCTGCCAACCGGCGATGACGTAGGGATCGTCGGGCGTACCTTTACCGGCCACCACCCCGTTTTCCGGTGTGAAACCGGCATCGGAGGTTATCTGTATCGGAGCATGGCTTGCCCCAAGCCCCGCCGAACTCAAGAGGAGAAGAAGCACCACGGCTATATGGAACCTCACGCGGACCTCCTTTCGATTGAGGAAACGATAACGGCCACGGGAAAGGGCGCAAGGCATCCCTCCGTTCCCCCGCGGTATAATGGTCCCCAAAAGGGGGCGAGGAATGAGGATCAAGACCGTGTTCTTCGGGGCCCTGCTTCTCGGTGGTCTGTTGCTGGGCGGATGTTTCCAACCGGCGGGGAAACCTCCCCACGCCTTTTTCACCTTCTCCCCTCAGGGCGGGGAAGCGCCGCTGCGGGTGACCTTCGACGCCAGGGATTCCTTCGATCCCGATGGGAACATCGTCTCTTACACCTGGGATTTCGGGGACAAGGAAAAGGGGGAAGGGGCGGTGGTGGAGCACCGCTTCCGGGAGGAAGGGCTCTACGAGGTGACCCTCACCGTGACCGATGAACAAGGGCTGGTGGACATCGCCAAGACGGAGCTTCGGGTCGGGATCTCCTTCCCCTTGGACGTCCTGGAGTGGCATTTCGTGAACGCATACTACGGGGTGGAGGTCCGCGGCCGGGTACGGAACATCGGCCAGCGGACGATAGACACCGGCCGCATCACGGTGCGGTTCTACGACTCCACTGGGGCGTTCATCGCCGAGGCATCGGATTACGTCCACAACCTCGCCCCGAACCAGGAGGCCGATTTCACCATCACCACCGCCTACAGGCCCCATCAGCTCGATGAGGATCTCTGCGAGATCTACACCCAGGCCATCTACGCCGACATCCCCCGGGAGTAGCGATGTTGGTGGAGCGCCTGGAGAGGTTCTTCCAGCGGCGGGAGGAAGCCCGCCGGCGTGACTACTTCTACGTCACCGAGGTGGCCAAGTGCCCGCGTCAGATCTTCTACGCCGTCAAGGGATTCCCCAGGCCGCCCCTGGACGGCCAGACGGCCCGGCGGATGGCCCTGGGGGATGACGTCCACCGCCGGATCGTGAACGCGCTCTACTCCCTGGGCCTGGCGGTGGCGGCCGAGGTGCCCATTCCCGAGAACGGTCTCTTCCACGGCCGGGCCGATGCCATCATCTCCCTGGGAGGAGAGAATTTCGTGGTGGAGATAAAGAGCGTCCATCCTTACCAGTTCGACCAGGCGGTGGCGGGCCCGCGCCGGGATCACTACCTCCAGCTCCAGCTCTACCTCCATTACTTCGACCTCCAGCGCGGCATCCTCCTCATGGAGAACAAGGCGAACCAGGAGTTGAAAGAATTCCTGGTGGAAAGGGATGAGAAGGTGATCCGGGAGACACTGGATCGCTTCCGGAACCTGCACCGGCTGATATTCGGAGAGGGAAGGCTCCCCCCGATCCCGGACAAATCGGACTGGGAGTACGACCAATGCCGTTACTGTCCCTTCCGGGAATTCTGCCTACGGGACGCCACCGAGCCACCGCAGGATACCCTGGAGGAGCGGGATACCGTGCCTTCGGAGGGTGCCCCAGAGGAGACACCGCCCGAAGAGGAGGGAAGCGGCAAGGAAAAGCCGGCTCCCCGGGATCCCCCGCCGGAGGACGGCGGCATGGAGGAGATCCTCCTCTTCGACCTCTAGCCCTCCCCGACGAGGGAGAGGAAGGCCGGGAAATCGAGGCCGAGCAGATGGAGGTTCCCCACGTGTACCCGGGAAAGCCCCGCCTCCCGGGCCGCCCGATAGCAACGTACCACCTGCTCCAGGGGCGTGATCGGGAGATCGGCCAGACAATAGGCAGGGTAGAAGACAAGGAGCGAATAGGGGATCTCCGGGGACAACGCCGCGATGAACTCCGCAATCCTCCCTACCTCTTCCTCGTCGACGTACCCCGGAACGAGGAGGGTGGTAGCGGTGAGAAGGGGGTGCTTCGCCCGGGGGAGGAACTCCTCGGCCACCATGCGGAAGTTGTCGAAGGAAGGACCGGTGGGTACACCGCAGAGGGCCAGGGCCAGTTTCTCGTCCCAGGCCTTGAGGTCGAATTTCACGATCCCTTTGCTCTCCAGAGAGATCCCCGCCGCCTGCCGTACGAGATGGGGGTTCCCTGCCCCATTCCATTCCCAACAGATCCTGATTTCCCTGCCCGTGGCCTCTGCCCGCTGCAGGATCTCCCGGGAGGCCCGGATGGCGAAGGGGAGCTGTGGTTCTGGGGAACCCCCGAAGAAGCAGATGCACCGGACACGTGGGGCCAGGGCCCGCTTCACGAATTCTCCTGTGGGGACGAGCTCCCCTTCCTCGAGGTGCTTGTGCTGGGCGTTCTGGCAGAAGAGGCAGTCGAAGTTACAGCCGTAGAAGAACACGGCGAAGTTATCCCCCTCGGTGGCCCCGCAGAACCAAGAGGCGCAGCAGTTGGTGGGGAGGGGATCGTAGTAGGAATGGAGAAGGCCCACGGTTGCCCCGCCGTCCCAAACGTATTCCATCCTCCCTTCCCGGACGACGCGTAGGCCGCAATACCCCCGTTCCCCTTCCCCCGGGGAGCAGGCGTTGGCGCACAGCCGACATCGGGTTTCCCCTCCCTCTGGAATACGGGCGGGAAGGCCCAGGGAGCGTCGGGTGATGACGTGGGGCCGCAATAACTCCTCCCGGGAGACCACACGGAGACAGGAGGGACAGTAGCCGATGATCCCCGCTGCCTGGGCGCCACAGAGCTTACAGACCGGGTTCATGCTTCCCTCAAAAAAGCGAAGGATAACGGAGGAAGCCGGATGCTCCCCCGGTGAACCTCCCCGGTCAAAAGATCGCTGGCAGACCGGGAGAGGCGGAAGCTGACCTCATCATCCCCGGCGTTCAGGAGGAAAACGATCCTGTGGTCGGCGAGCTCCCTGATTAAGGAAAACGCCCGGGCTTTGGTCTCCCCGAAGCGAAGCTCCCCCCGCCTGAGGGCCGGTTCTGTCCGGCGGAGCTGTATGAGCCTCCGGAAGAGCCCGCGGAGCTCGGTATCCCACCGGGCAGGGTCCCAGGGGAAACAGCGGCGGCAATCGGGATCGTCCCCGCCCTCGAGCCCGATCTCATCGCCGTAGTAGATCGCCGGTGCCCCGGGCAAGGCGATGATCGTCGCGATGAACAGGGCAACTTTGCGCCTGTTGCCGCCACATAGGGTCAGGATGCGGGGCTTGTCGTGGCTTCCCGTGAGGTTGTACGAGGCGTAGAGGTTGGCGCGGGGGTAACTCCCCCAGAGCCCTTTCAGGTAGGCAAGGAATCGAGGGGCATCCCATGAATCCCACGCGATGAAGTGCACGAGGGCCTCCCATAACCGGTAATTCATGACCCCATCCAGGGCCTGGAACTTGAACCAGCCCGCAGCCAACCCCATCACCTCACCCAGGACGTATGCCTCGGGGTTCGCCTCCTTGACGGTCCGGCGGATCTCGCGCACGAAATCGGGGGGCATATGCTCCACCGCGTCCAACCGCCAGCCGTCGATCCCGTACCCCACAAGCCAATGACGCACCACAGAGAGGAGGTACTCCCGCACCGCTGGGTTCGCGTGGTTCCACTCGGGGAGCGATCTCACCCCCGCCCAACAGGCGTAGTTGGGATAGGGCTCCTGGATCACCCGATCCCCGTGGATGATGAACCAGTCCCAATAGGGCGACGATCTCCCCCGGCGGATGACATCCTGGAAAAAGGGATGCCCTGCACCGCAGTGGTTGAACACCCCATCGAGAACGATCCGCATCCCGCGGCGATGTGCCTCATTCACCAACGCCCGGAGGGCGGCGTCCCCACCGAGATGGGGATCGACCGTGGTGTAGTCGACCACGTCGTACTTGTGGTTGGAAGGAGCCGTGTTGATGGGGTTGAGGTAGATCGCGGTCACACCCAGGTCCTCGAGATAGTCGAGGCTATCGATTATCCCCTGGAGATCACCGCCGAACATGCTGTCTCTGTCCGGAGGTTCTCCCCACGGCCGTGTCCCCGGCGGGTCGTTCGTGGGATCCCCGTTCCGGAAACGATCGGGGAAGATGGCGTAAAAGACCGCGTCCTGAACCCACTCCGGAGGCTCGAGTTTCCCGATCCCCATGACCCAAGAAACGATTGTCACGGCTCAAAGGAGCTCCTCAAGCGAGACCCAGCCACGGCAGAGTTCGGGGTTTATCGACCTCTGGGGACCGCCGGTCCCGGAGCATCCGGCTCGGCCTACAACCCCCGAATCCAAGGCTATTAACCCCACCACCGAGCTCTTCCCCGATGGTGTCTTATCGAGTGCGTCCGGGGGCATGGCAGCTTCCCGACTGCATTTCCGCGAACCCTCGCAATCTCCCTCTCGAGAGCCGCTCCAAGAGGTCCTTGTTCGCTTCAGCGATCCTCCCGTTGCGGGCCAGGGTGTGGAGCTGGGAGAATTCGCTCAACTGGGGGTAGCGTCAAGCGTTATCCGCCGGAAATCATCGAGACTGGTCCCTTGGAGAACATGAGAAAAACCGCCTCGTTCGTCCCCAACCATATCGGCGAAAGCGGAGAAAGACCGCACACAGATCTTCATATCCACATCGAGGAAATATATCCACGGCCGTCCTCGGATCAGAAGCGCTCGGTGTACTTCCGAAGGGAAGGGACGCCGCCGCGGAAGGAGTAGGCCTCGTACCCCAAGCGGCGCAGAAGTTCCACCCCATCCAGGCTCTGGTACCCCACGGGGCAGTAGAGCACGATGGGCCTGTCCTTGGGGAGCTCCGTGGCCCTCCGGGGGAGTTCCGCCAAGGGGATGTTTACCGCCCCGGGATAATGCCAGGACTTGTAATCCGCGGGGGAACGCACGTCCACTACCAGCGCGTCCTTCGGGATCTCGTCTATCTGCCACTTGAGGACCTCGAGCTCTTCTTGCTCGAGCTCCAAAAGCCCCGCCGTGCGACGCTCGGAAACGAGCTTTTCGAGGAGATCCCGGGGGAGCTTCTCCTCTTCCTCCCGGACGCGCTCGAGGGGCGCCCGGGTGACGGGGTGTCTCGGGACAACGGCACAGTACTCCTTCACCCCCGCGGAGATATCGTGGGTCCCCACCACGCGGGCGTGCCGCACGATTTCCTCCTTATCGAAGCCGAGAAGCGGTCGCAATATCGGGATCCGCACCGCCTCGGAGGCCACCACCAGGTTGTGGAGGGTCTGGGAGGAGACCTGCCCCACCGCCTCCCCGGTCACCAGGGCCTCATACCCTTCCCTCTCCGCTATGAGCTCCCCGGCGCGGTAGAAGAGGCGCCTCAGGATCAGGTTCCAGTAGTTTGGTTTCACCGAGCGATGGAGGTGTTCCATGAGGGAGCGGAGGTCCACGATGTGGATCCTGGGCCGGGTGCCGTAGCTCCACCGCTCCGCCAGGACCTTGGCGCATGAGAGGGCCCCGTACTCGTGGGCACAGCCCCCGAGGTTCAGGAAGAGATAGTCGAGCTCCACTCCCCGCTTGAGCATGTACCACGCCGCCACAGAGGAGTCGAACCCCCCGGAGATGAGGCACAGGGCCCGGCCCTCCACCCCCACCGGGAGCCCGCCGTATCCCTCCAGCCGCTCGGTGAAGAAGTAGGCCCTGCCCTCGTGGACCTCGATGTAGGCGGTTACCTCGGGCTCCTCCAGGTCCACCCCGGCCGCGTAGGGGTAGAGGGCGGCGCCGAGTTCCCGCTCCAGGGTTTGGACACTGACCTTGACGTTACCCACCCGCCTCGCCCGCACCGCGAATTTTTTCCCCTGGACGAGATCACGGAAGAGCTCCTCACCGTGCCGGACGATCTCCGTGATATCACGGTAGGGACGCTCCCTGGCGACCGAGAGGCTACGCACCCCGAAGACCCGCCGCAGGACCTCCAGGGCGCCGTTTCCTTCAGTACGGACGTAGATCCGGTCCCAGCCGGCCTCCACCTCGCCCCCGAGGCCCTCCCGGGCCAGGGCATCCTGGAGGTTTCCCACCAGGCGCTCGGTGAAGCGCCGCCGGGTGCGTCTGCTTTTCGTGGTTATTTCCCCGGAGAGCCGAATGAGGATCGTCTTCCGTTCCATCACAACTCCAAGGAGATCGAAGTGTAGGATTGTAGCTCCATGGGATGCCGCCGCCTAACGGCGCGTTTTCCAGCTGGAGCGGAAGTCCTGTGGCGAGCTGAGGCCGAAGTACTCCAGGAAGTCCTTGGTCACCTCCAGGACCTTGGTGTTACCGTGGGGGCGAGCTTTGACGAAGCCCCGTTGTATGAGCTCCCGGATGTGGGCGTAGGCCCTCTGTCCCCGGATCCGAACCACATCCGCTTGCCTTATCGGCCCCCGATAGGCGATCAGGGCCAGGGTCCTGAGGACCGGCTCCGGGATCTCCCCCTCCGGGGAGAAGGGACGCACGGCTTCTACAAGCTCCTCCTTTACCCGCAGGAGATAGCCCCCGCGCTCCTGAAACAATTCCAGGCCCCGATCAGGGGCCTCCAGCTCCCGGGCGATCTCCTCCAGGGCCCGATGCACCTCTTCCTCTGGGATATGCAACCCGCGGGCGATCTCCTCCAGGGAGAGGGGCTTGGAGGAGACGAAGAGGGCAGCTTCAACGGCTGCTTTTGGGTCCAACATGGGGGGGCACTTCCACGACGAGTTCGCCCAGAAAGCGCCGCTGCTTAAGGATCACCTTGCCCTCTTTATCCAGGTGCAGAAGTTCCAGGAAACGGGCCACGGCTTCCCCGGGTTCCCCCCGCTCCAGGAGGGCAGTGAAGGGGATATCCCGCTTCCCATTCACCAGGGAAAGGAGCTTGCGCAGGAGGCGAGCGGCCCGCTTGGAAAAGGGCTCCCCCTGGATCCGCAGGGGGAGGGAGGGCCTGCGGCGGGAGAGCCTGCGGCCCTTGCGCTTCTCCTGGACCAGGGCCAAGCGCAGGGCCCGCTCCAGGTCCTTGATGGTGAGCCTACGCCGGGGACGACGGCGGAGGGGGAGGCGGAACTCCTGCGAGATGTAGACATCGGAGGAATCCCAGTCCACCCCTGATTCCTCCAACATCTCACGGATATCCTCTTCCTCACGATGGCCATTCCCGTCTTCCTCCCGGAGACACTCCGCCTTGAGCCGCAGAAGCACTGCTCCCACCAGGAGCATCCGCCCCGGGATCTCAAGCTCCTGGGCTCGGAGGTTGAGGAGGAAGGCCCGGTAGCGCTTGAGGAGGAGCACCAGATCTATGTCCCAGGGATCCATGTCCACGGTGAGCTCCCGCAGGACATCGTCCCAGTCGGCACGTGCCAGCCGCTGCGGCGTAAGCTCAACGGCCATTTCCCACGAGCTCCAATGCCAGGACTCTGGAGGCCCCCGCCCGCAGGGTAACCCCGTACACCCGGTCGGCATGGCGAACCAGCTCCTCGTTGTGCGAGACAACGATCACCTGAGAATCTCGGGCGATCTCCCGCAAAAGACCCGCCAACCGCTCGGAGTTGGGCCGGTCCAAGGCCGCATCGGCCTCGTCCAGGATGTAGAAGGGGGCAGGTCTGCCAGCGGAGAGAGCCAGAACGAAGGCGATGGCCACCAGGGCCCGTTCCCCTCCGGAGAGGGCATCCAGGAGCACGAGCTCCTTCCCCGGCAGACGCACCTGGATCCGCAGGCCCGAGGAGAGGTCCCCGGGGGACTCCAGCGAGAGTTTCGCTTCCCCTCCCCCGAAGAGGACCTTGAAGATACGGTCCAACTCGGCCGATACTGCCTCCAGGGTCTCCTGAAACCGCCGCCTTTTCTTCCCCTCGACCTCGGCGATGAACTCCTCTATCTCCCGCTTTTCACGCTCCAGGGTGAGCACCCGCTCCTTGAAGGCCTGGAATTCAGTGAGATAGGCCTCGTACTCCTCTATGGCTCTGAGGTTCACCGGACCTAGATCCGCGAGTCGGGCTTCGATCTCCCGCAGCCGCAATCGCAGGGAACCGGGGGAGCCCTGTATCGGCTCCTCCGGCTCCGCCACCTCCCCCAAGGAGAGGAGCTTTCCCTGTATCTCTCCTAGCTCCCGTTCCTTGGCGGCCAGGGAGGCGCGCACCCTCTCCAGCTCCCGGTAGAGCCGGCGGCGTTCCTCCCGGAGCTCCTGGAGCTTCCCTGCTCCTTGTCCCTTCTGGGCTTGGGCACGGCGGAGGCTGGCACGGTGAAGCTCTTCCTCTGCGAGGCTGTACTCCTTCCGTAGCCGGTCGATCTCCCGTCGGATCCCCTCGAGCTCCTCAGCCAGGCCTTGGATCTCCCGACGACGTGCCCCGAGATCCGGACCTCGGGGCCGAGACCTGGGAGAACCCCCGCTTATGGCCCCACCCCGCTCCAGGAGGTCCCCCTCCAAGCTCACCGCCCGCACCCCCAAGACGTCCCGCAGGACCTCCAGGGACTCCACCGCCAAGGTATCGGCGAGCACATAGCGGAAGGCGGGAAGTACCTCGGGATCACATTCCAAAAGGTCCACTAGGAACCCCAGGACCCCCTTTCTCCCCAGAAGCTCCCGGGCCTGGGGGGAAACCGGCGGAGGCTGGAGTTTATCCAAGGGGAGGAACCGAGCCCTACCCACCCTGTTTTCCTTGAGATAGCGAATACACTCCAGGGCCACATCCCGGGAACGGACCACGATATCGTGGGCGTGTCCCCCCAGGGCAGCTTCCAAAGCCAGGGAGAGTTCCTCCGGTACGCGCCCCAGATCGCCCAGGGCTCCCAGGACCCCTTCCATCTTCAGGGAGAGCACCTCCTGGACCGGCTCTGGATGGCGCCTGAGCGGCGGTGTGTAACGCTCCAGATCCGCCAAAGCCCGTTCCAGGGTCCTGAGCTCCCGCTCCTTGGCCTTGGCCTCGGCCTCCCGGCTGGAGAGCTCGCCTCGCAAGCGTTCCACACGTTGTACCAAGCGGATGTATTCCTGGTCTGGCCCCTCATCCTGCCGTTCCCTTTGGAGCTCCCATTCCAGCTCCTCCACTGCCCGATCGAGCTCCTCCACCCTGCGGGCCAGATCCCCCGCCTTGCCCTTGAGGGAACGGATCTCCTCTTTGATCCTTTTCTCCTCTTCCTTCAGGTCCCGCCACTGGAGGTAACGCAGGGCCGCGGCCAAGCGCTCCCTTTCCCCCTCGAGTTCCTTGTACTTCAGTGCCAACTCCCGGGCCCGGTGCAGCTCCACCAAGTGCCGCCGTCTCTCCGCGAGGAGGATCCGAGCGGCATTCAACCTCTCCTTCACACGGCCGAGCTCCGCCACGGCCTTGGCTTTGCGCTCCTCATAGGAGGCGATCCCAGCCACCTCCTCCAGGATCTCCCGACGACGCTTGGGGGTCCGTTCCAAAACCTCGGTGACCATCCCCTGTTCCACGATGTAGAAACCGTCGGGATCTATCCCCGCCGCTGCCAACAATCTCTCTACCTGGTGGGCCGGGACGTTGTGACCCATGAGCTTGTAAGTGGAAGTCCCGCGGGAGATACGCCGGCTGATGACCACCTCATCCACGTGTTCGGGGAGGAACTCGTCGAAGATCCCGGAGCTGTTGTCCAAGACCAACGTCACCTCGGCCTGCGGCACCGGTCCTCCCCCAGGAGGGGTGTGAAGGAGGTGTTCCATCCGTCCGGCCCGCAGGGCCCGGGAACGGTGGCCCATGACGAAGGTGATGGCATCGATGATGTTGGATTTGCCCGTGCCGTTTTCACCCACGATGGCTGTGAAACCGGGGTAAAAGGGGATCACAGTACGCTTGCGGAACGATTTGAACCCCTGGATGATGAGTTTCTTGATGCGTGTCTTCGCCGGGGACATCATAGATCCTCAAAAAGGGGTATCTCCACGATCCTCACCTTCCCGGTCCCTCCGTGCCCCTGGCCCACGTCCCGGGGAGGATCGCTCTCGGGATCCGACCTTGGGGAAAGCCCAGGCAAAGGGGGCTCCCCAAGCCTCCGGAGGGAGGACTGCTCAAGCTCCCGATCCATGATGTCCATAGCCCATGCCTCCACTCACTTTTTACGTTATGACTATAACTTAGGCCCTGGGGTACAGCAAAATAAGGGGAGGGGAACCGAAAGGGGCCCCTCCCCTAACCGTTCATCCACCCATGAAGTACAGGGCAAGGGCCCCGATGGCCACCAACAGCGAGAGGATGGCCAGGCCCTGGGCCATGCCCAGGTTCCCCGCCACCTCGTCCACCTTGGCCCCCACCTCGTCCTTGAAAGAGGTGAAATCGCTCTCCAGCTTTTCCATTTTGGCGGAGAGGGAGGAGATGGAGTCGCTGTTCGCGGAGACCTTGGCGGAGATGTCGGCCAGGGAGGATTCGAAGCCCTCGATCTTGGCGCGGTTGTTCTCGATCTTTGCTTGGAGGGCCTGGACCGCCTGCTCCAGGGCCAGGATCCGCTTCTGGAGGTAGCCCAAGTCCTGGGCCTCCAGCTTCTTGATCCTCTTCTCGTGGTCAGCAAGCTGGGCGCTTATCTGTCCGTATCTCTGGGAGAACTCGTCCCTAAGGGACTTGAGCTGGGCCGCCATCTGGGCGGCGAGCTGGTCATACCTGTCACCCAGTTTCTTCTTCAGATCGGCGAGCTTCGCCCCGAACTCCTCCCCCAGGTCCTTGAGCTCCTGCTCCAATTTGGAGAGTCCTTCCTGCAGGGAGGTGGTCTCCTTAGCGAGGTTGTTCCGCAGCTCGGAGATGGAGGAGGCATTGGCGGAGATGCCATCGGAGAGGGCTTTGATGTTGTCCGCCAGCGACTTGACCGTGTTCTCCACCGCTGAGATCCTGTCGGAGAGACCCGGTACCTGGTCACAGACCATCTTCAGCTGGATGATTTTGGCCTCCAGGTCCTTGAGTTGTACGGCCAGGGCCTGGTATTTGGCGGTGAGTTCATCGTCCTTGGCGTTCAAGGCGGCCACCGCTCCCTTGAGCTCCGTGATGAGCGATGAGAAGAACTGGATCACCTCGTTGAACGCGGTCTGCATGACGTTGATCTCATCCTGGGCGGGGGGGAGCTTCGCCGCGGTCCCTCCCCCGGAGGTCTGGGCCCCGGACGAACCTTCTGCCAGGGCCATCGCCCCCAAGAGGAGGACCCCGGCCAAAGCCAACGCGAGAATTTTCCTCATATCCACAATCCCCTCCTTTCGCACGGGCTTCGCCCAAGCCTAAAGTCCCTTCACCGGAGAGGTCAGGGGACTGTGGCTTGTAGCTGGGGACGGTTTGTCGCGGCCTTTACGGACAGATGTCCTCAAAGACTCCTACCCAGGGACATCCGGTTCCCGGCCGGCCCGAAGCCGTTGCAGACGTTTCCCCTAGGGGATAAATTGGGGAACGTTCCGCCGGGGGAAGGGCAAACGAACGAAGAAAGGAGGGAATGAATGGCAGCCATAATCCTGGTAAGCGGGCTGATCTCCATCCTTGCCCTGGGAAGCGCCGCCTACTACAACCGCTACGTGGTGCGCCAACCCCGGGGCACCGAGCGTATGCAGGAGATCCAATCTTACATCCGCAACGGTGCTATCACCTTCATGGTGGAAGAGGCCAAACACATGTCCATCGCCATCGTAGTGATCGGGGCTGTATTGTGGGCCCTCTTCTACTGGGAGGTGGCCGTTTCATTCTGGATCGGGGCCTTATTCTCTATGGCAGCGGGGTTCATCGGTATGAACGCCGCCACCCTTTCCAACGCCCCCACCACCGAGGCTACCCGCCATTCCCTGGCCCGAGGCCTGAGGGTCGCCTTCTCCGGGGGGAGCGTCATGGGGCTTTCCGTGGCGGGGCTGGCCATCCTGGGGTTGGTGATCGTGATCTCCCTCTTCCGCCGGGAGTTCGATCCACAGACGGTTCACATCCAGACGAAGTACCTCTTCGGGCTGAAGTCCGCCGGGGTCAATTTCATCAAAGGGGCCCTTCTGGTCTCGGCTTACTCGGCCGGAGCGTCCCTCGTGGCCCTGTTCGACAGGGTTGGCGGCGGTATCTACACCAAGGCTGCCGATATGGCCGCCGACATCGTGGGGAAAGTGGAGGCCAAGATCCCCGAGGACGATCCCCGGAACCCGGCCACCATCGCTGACAACGTGGGCGACAACGTGGGCGATGTGGGGGGCTTGGGAGCGGATCTCCTGGAGTCCTTCATCGGCTCGATCATCTCCGTGATCGTCATGGCCCTTTATATCTACGTGGGTCGCAATAACCCCGGGATTGGGGACATCCTTGCCAAGTTCGGCCTGTCCCCAGAAATGGGGACATCCCATTATTGGTGGCTCGTCCTAATGCCACTTTTGATTGTCGCCGCCGGGACCCTGGCCTCTTGGCTGGGAGGGCTTTACATTCGCAACTATCGGGGCGAGGACCCCCAGAGAGCTCTGAGCAACGGTCTCGTGATCTCGGCGGGTCTGACAGCCGTCTTCGCGTTGGTGATCTCCCTCGTGGCTCCGACAAATCTCACCCCGTTTTGGACGGTTCTTTTGGGCCTCATCGCTGGGGTGGCCATCGGGAAGCTCTCGGAGTACTACACCTCCTACAAGTACAAGCCCACCTTGGACTTGGCGGAGATGAACCAGGCCGGCCCCGGAGTGGGGGTGGCCGGAGGCCTGGCGGTGGGGATGCTCTCCACCTTTTGGCCCGTGTTGGTGTTAGTGGCTGCCACGGTGATCGCCTACCAGATCGGGAACCTCCTGGGGGTGGCCTTTACCGCCGCCGGGATGCTCTCCTTCGTCGCGATGAACGTCTCCATTGACTCCTACGGCCCCGTGGCCGATAACGCTGGCGGGATCGCCACCATGGCCGAGCTCCCCCGGGAGGTGCGCCACCGCACGGATCAACTGGACGCCGTGGGGAACACTACTGCTGCCATCGGCAAAGGTTTCGCCATCGGTTCGGCCGCCTTCGCTGCCTTGGGGCTCATCGCCTCGTACCTGTGGTCCGCCATCGGCTCGGCCAATCAGGTCCTCCCCCCCCAGGTTCCCTTGATCGGGCGGATCGCACCCCAGCTCTCCCCCACCGGCTCCTGGATCGATGTCGGGCCCTGGGTGATCAGCGGGCTGATGGTGGGGGCGATGCTTCCCTACGTTTTCTCGGCGATCCTCATCCGTGGAGTGACACGGACGGCCGACCTTTTGGTGCTTGAGATCAGACGCCAGTTCAAGGAGAACCCCAAGATCCTCACCGGGGAAGCGGTCGCTGACTACAAGCGCTGTATCTCCATCACCGCTTCAGGGGCGCTGAAGAACATGACCCTTCCGGCGGTGATCGCCGTGGTGACGCCCCTTTTCGTGGGGCTTGTCTTCGGTCGGTATGCCCTGGCGGGGGTCCTCTTCGGAGGACTTCTTTCGGCGATCCAGCTCGCCATCTTCTGTGCCAACTCCGGCGGTGCCATGGACAACGCCAAGAAATACATCGAGCTCGGCCACTTCGGGGGAGAGGGCTCTGAGGCCCACGCGGCGAGCGTCGTGGGGGATACCGTGGGCGATCCCCTCAAGGACACGGTGGGGCCTTCCTTGGACATCCTCATCAAACTGATGTCGGTCATCTCGCTCGTCTTCGCCTCCCTCTTCCCGGTGAAACCCATCTTCATGTGAGGGAGGAAGTCGCTGTGGCGTGAAAGAGGGGGCACCGCGCGGTGCCCCCTCTTGCTTTTCCCTTTTAACATCTCCCTAGGAGCCATGGTCGTCCCCAGGGAGGTCTACCACGCATCGCGGAGACAGGGCCTGCGGGTGATAAGGCCCCGGCAAAGCACCCACGGGCGGGCCTGGGTATATGCCACCGCGGACCCGGTTCTCGCCGCCTGTTTCCTCGGGAACCGGGGTGGGGATTTCACATGTGCCGTGGGCCGCGATCCCGATACCGGAAAGCCCTTCATCTGCGAGCGGTTCGCGGGGGCGTTCGAGCTCCGCTACCGGGGTGTACGCGGTTCAATCTACGTCCTCCCGGGGGAGAGGTTCCGCGCGGGGGAGACGGGGTGGGAGGAGGAGCTCGTGTGTTCCGAGCCCGTGGTCCCCCGGTGGGAGATCCAGGTGAACGACGCCGCCGAATACCTCCGACGACTGGAACGGGAGGGGAAGCTCCTCGTCGTCCGTTATCCCCGAAAGATCGCGGGTATCCCCGAGGACGACGAGGACCTTGTCCGCCGGGCCGTGGTTTGGTATCGCCGGTTCGGACCCCTCGTCCTCAAGGAACTGGGAAAGTACCATCCGCACCTCGTGCCGCGGGTCAGGGAGGCAATCCGCATGGGCGCATACCGCGAGGACGAATCGCACCTGTAGTATTGTGATCCCGGAAGGTTGTTCATGTTTCCTGGGGTCGGTATAAAGCCCTTCCGGAGGTGAACGATGGAAACAAGGGAGATCCGTCCTGGC
>CAYTCK010000007.1:0-23649 GCA_964436445.1 uncultured Thermotogaceae bacterium
TAGAACAGTTTGAGGTCGCGGGCGTCCCGGACCTCGCGGCCGGGTTCCAGGACGGCCACCGTGCGTTCCGTGCCCCCGTAGGCATTAGAGGTGAAGATGGTGAGGCAACGCGCCCCGAAGAGGTATCGGGGAGCGAAGGGCTGGTGGGAACGGACCAAGACCTTAAGCCCCAGGCGCTCCATCACCTCCTCGAAGTAATCCCGGCCGAAGGCCGGGCGACCGAAGGTCCCTGGGTCCACCTCGTATCCGGGGACATCGAGCCAATCCCCCCAGGTGATCTTCCTCCAGTTCGCAGATCCAAGGGTTATACCCTCGATCTCCTCCAGCTCATCCACGTCCGGGAGGGCTCCATGGAGACCCAGGATCCCCGCGGGATGGTGAGCAGCGAAGGGGAGGGCGGAAAGCACCCGGCCGTAGAGCTCCACCTCCCCGGGGGAGAGGCTCTGCCAGAAATCGGCAGGGGTAAAGGGGAGGTGGGGCCAGGCCTCGTGGTTTCCCATGAGGAGGTATATCCCCTCGGGCTCATCTACCTTCGCCCGCAGAAGGAGAAGCAGGTTTCCCCGGGAATCCGAACCTCGATCCACGTAATCCCCTAGGAAGACGATCACGTTATCGGCGGAGAGGTACGTAGAGAGAACCCGGCCGCTGGCTTCCGCGTCCCCGTGGGTATCGCCCACGAAGATGACCCTCTTTTCCGGCGGAAGGCGAATGAGGCGTCCCTGGTCCCTGAATATCCTTTCCGCCTCCTCCAGGATCCCGAGTTCCTCCCGCGAAAGCATCGCCCCATGTTCCGCCCCCAAGGACACGGGCGCAAGGGGAAGGCTTTCCCAGTTAGGGGTTTGGGGTTATCCTTGCCTGGAAAGGTGGGGATATGAAAGGCATTTTGGTTATAGCCGATGGATTGGGAGGTAGGCTCACCGATTGGGGGAACGCCACCTGTCTGGAGCGGGCCCGGACCCCGAACTTAGACGAACTCGCCCGCCGCGGCGCGACCGGGTTGATGGATCCCATCGCCCCAGGGGTGCGACCTGGCTCGGACACGGCCCATCTCTCCATCTTCGGATACGACCCGTACAAGGTCTATACCGGTAGGGGCTCCTTCGAGGCCTTGGGTATCGGCATGGACGTCCGGCCCGGGGATGTCTGCTTCCGGGCTAATTTCGCCACCGTGGAGGAGCGGGACGGAAAACTCATCGTGCTGGATCGCCGGGCCGGTAGGCTGGCCGAAGGGAAGGAGCTGGAGAAGGTCCTGGCGGGACTGGATCTGAGCCGTTTCGGTGTTCAGGCTTTCTTCCGGGCCTCCACCGAACACCGGGGTGCCTTGGTCCTGCGGGGGGAGGGGCTATCCGCTGCGGTCTCGGATACCGATCCCCACGAGACCGGCGTTGAAGTGGCCGAGGCGGAGCCCCTGGCAGAGGATGAGGCGGCCCGGCGTACCGCGGAGATCCTCAACGAGATCACCCGCCAGGCGTATGAGCTCCTCAAGGATCATCCGGTGAACCGCAAGCGGATCCAGGAAGGGAAGCCCCCGGGGAACATCATCCTCCTGCGGGGGGCAGCGGTGATGCCGCACCTGGTGACCATCCCCCAAAAATACGGGATCAAAGGGGCATGTATCGCCGGCGGAGCTCTGTACAAGGGCGTCGCCCGGGCAGCGGGGCTGGAGGTACTGGAGGTGCCTGGGGCCACCGGGGACCTGAAGACCGACCTCGTGGCCAAGGCCGAGGCCGCTCTGAAGGCCCTGGAGGATTACGACCTGGTGTTCGTGCACATCAAAGGCACCGATAACGCGGGCCACGACCAGGATCCCCAAGCCAAAACGGGCTTCATCGAGCGCATCGACCGGGAGTTCTTCGGAACGCTCTTGGAGGGCCTGGACCTGGGGAGCGTGAACCTGGCCTTCTCCGGCGACCACACCACCCCTATCGACTACGGCGATCACACCCCGGATCCGGTGCCGGTGTTGTTCGTCGGGCCCTCCATCCGGCCGGACCGGGTAGAGCGATTCGGAGAGCGGGCCGCCGCCGAGGGAGGCCTGGGGAGGTTCTCGGGGAACCTGGTTCCCCAGCTCCTCGGGTACTGCAACATAGGGCCCAAGTTCGGCGCCTGAGGGTTTGCCTGGTTGCCAGTGGATCCGCTATATTCCTTTCGGGCTGCACACGTTTCCAAAGGAGGACAGGTGAGACTCAAGATCAACGGCATCGAGATCCGGGCTAGGAAAGGGGAGACCATCCTCCAGGCCGCCCGGAGGGCCGGGATCGAGATCCCCACTCTCTGTTACCTGGAGGGGCTTCGTCCCGTGGGATCCTGCAGGATCTGCTTGGTGGAGGTACGCGAGAGCGGGAGGTCCCGCCTCGCCCCAGCCTGTGCCACGGAGGTGGCGGAGGGGATGGAGGTCACCACCGATACCCCCCAGCTCAGGGAACTCCGGCGCAAGGTCCTCTCTTTGCTCTTCATCGAGGGAAACCACGTCTGCTCTTTCTGCGTTTCCAACGGTCACTGCGAGCTTCAGACCCTGGCCTATGAGCTGGGGATGGACCATGTGGATTACCCCTACCTTTGGCCAGCCCTCCCCTTGGATGCCAGCCACACTCGATTCGGCATCGACTACAACCGCTGTGTCCGCTGTGGCCGGTGCGTGCGGGTGTGTGCGGAGGTGGAGGGGGCTTGGGTCTGGGGGTTCTCCGGGCGCGGGCCCCACACCAAGGTGGCAGTGGAGGATGGGATTCCCTGGGGCCTCTCCCAGGGGTGTACCGACTGTGGCAAATGCGAAGAGGTCTGCCCCACCGGGGCTATCTTCCCCAAGGGGGTTGCCACCGCGGAGCTGGAGAAGGATCCCACGGTGGCCTCCCGGGTGCAGCGCTGGAGGGAGCATGGGTAAGCTAAAGCTAGCAACGGTTTGGTTCTCCGGCTGTTCGGGGTGCCATATGTCCTTCCTGGACTTGGACCACCGCCTTGAGGAGCTGGCAGGGGTGGTGGAACTCGTCTACTCGCCCTTGGTGGACCGGAAGGAGTTCCCCGAGGGCGTGGATATCACTCTGGTGGAAGGGGCCGTGGGCAACCGGGAGCATCTGGAACTCCTCCGGGAGATCCGGGAAAAGACGAGGATCCTGGTGGCCTTCGGGGACTGTGCTGTGACGGGCAACGTCCCCTCCCTGCGGAATGCCCTCCCCAGGGAGAAGGTGTTGGAAGAGGTCTATGGGGTGGACGATCCCCCGGGGCTCAGGGATGGGGATGTCCCCGAGTTCCTGCCTCAGGCTTCCCCTTTGGGCCGCTTCGTCCCGGTGGATTACTATATCCCGGGCTGTCCACCGTCCCCGGAACGGATCTGGAGGTTCCTGGAAGCCCTCCTCAAGGGCCGGGAACCAGCCCTTTCCGGGAAAGACATCCGTTTCGGCTGAAGGGGAGAGTATGAGGACCTTACGGATACCTGTCACCAGGATCGAGGGCCATGGGCTTATAACCATCCGTTTGGATACGGATGGTCGGGTGGCGGAGGCCCGTTTCCACGTCACCGAACTGCGGGGGTTCGAGGCCTTCTGTCGGGGCCGTACCCTGTGGGAGATGCCGGGGATCACGGCCCGGATCTGCGGGATCTGTCCGGTATCCCACCTACTCTGCTCTGCAAAGGCCGGGGACGCTATCCTGGCGGTGACGGTGCCGGAGAGAGCGGAGAAGCTACGGCGGCTCATGAACCTGGGCCAGATCATCCAATCCCATGCCCTATCCTTCTTTCACCTCTCCGGCCCTGACCTCTTCCTGGGATGGGATGCCGACCCCAGGGTCCGGAACATCTTCGGGCTCCTGGAGCGCTATCCCGAGATCGCCCGGGACGGGATCGAGCTGCGAGCTTTCGGGCAGCGGATCATCGAGCTTCTGGGGGGAAAGAGGATCCATCCCGCCTGGGCCGTGCCCGGTGGGGTACGGGGTGGTCTGCCTCCCGAGGGCCGGGAAGAGATCCTAGAGGATCTCCCCAAGGCCCTGAGGATCGTCCAGAGGACCATCTCCCTCTTTCGAGAGCGGCTATCCAGTTGGAAAGAGGAAATCTCTTGTTACGGCGATTTCCCCAGCCTCTTCCTCTCACTGGTGGGACCGGATGGAACCTGGGAGCATTATTCCGGTAAGATCCGGATCGTGGATGCCCAGGGAAGGGTGGTCGCCGACGGCCTGGAGCCGTCTCGATACCGGGAATACATAGCCGAGGCCACTGAGGGTTGGTCCTACCTAAAGTTCCCCTATTACCGAGAGGCAGGTTACCCTGAGGGAGTATACCGGGTGGGCCCCCTGGCCAGGCTGAACTGTGCGGAGTCCATGGGTACCCCCTTGGCGGACGAGGCGTTGGCGGATTTCCGTTCCCTCTCCCCCAATGGAGCGACCACATCCTCTTTCCTCTACCATTACGCCCGATTGATCGAGATCTTGGCCTCCCTGGAGAGGGTGAAGCGCCTCTTAGAGGATCCGAGCCTGGAGGAGGGGCCCCTGCGGGCCACCGCTGGGATCAATCGTCCCGAAGGGGTAGGGGTCCACGAGGCCCCCAGGGGTACCCTGTTCCATCACTACCGGGTGGACGAGAACGGGGTTATCCGTTGGGTGAACCTCATCGTCTCCACGGGGCATAATAACCTGGCCATGAACCTCACGGTGAAGCAGATCGCCCAACATTACCTCTCCGGCAAGAAGATCACCGAGGGCCTGCTCAATCGCCTGGAGGGGGGGATCCGGGCCTACGACCCCTGCCTTTCCTGTTCGGTGCATGCCGATGGGGTAATCCCCATCAGGGTCCGGCTCCTGGATGCCGAAGGGCGGCTTCTGGATGAGGTGGTTTGGGGATGAGGATCCTGGTGGTCGGCTACGGGAATCCCCTGCGGAAGGATGATGCGGTGGGGTTGTGGGTGGCTAGACGGCTCTCCCAGGAGGGAGTGGAGAGCATCCCCGCGTGGCCCTTGACTCCGGAGCTCATAACCCGCATCGCTGCTGCGGACCTGGTGATATTTGTGGATGCCGATGCCCGCTCCGGCCCCATCCGCTGGCGCAGGATACAACCAAAGCCCACGACAGCCGCTCTCTCACACGGCACCTCCCCTGGGGAGCTCCTGGCGTGGGCGAGGGCTCTCTTCGGCTGGGCCCCGGAGGCTTGGTTGGTCACCATCCCTGGGGAGGACTTTTCCTTCGGCGAAGGGCTATCCCAGCATACCAAGCGTCGAGCGGAGCGGCTGGTGCGGCGGATTCGGAAGATGTTTGCGGAGGGATGAGATGGAAAAGGAGATAGCTGACATATTGCGGCGTTACCCCCGGCGCCGGGAAAAACTTTTACCCATGCTCCACGCCTTACAGCGACGCAACCCGGGCAATTACCTAACCGGCGAGGATCTCCGGGCGGTGGCGGAGTACCTGGATCTTCCCCTGTCCTTCGTCCACGATACGGTGAGTTTTTATTCCATGTTCAGCCTGAAACCCCGGGGGAGGCACATCATCCGCCTTTGTCGCTCTCCGACGTGTCACCTGGCTGGGTCATGGTCGTTGCTCAAGGCGCTGCGGGAGCTGCTCGGGATCGGCCCTGGGGAGACCACGCCGGATGGGGCATTCACGCTGGAGCTCGTAAGCTGTCTGGGCCTCTGCGATATGGCCCCGGCGATGATGATAGATGATGAGGTCCACGGGAAGCTGACTCCAGAGAAACTGAGGAAGATCATCGAGGTCCTACGGGAGGAAGGCCGATGAAACCGCTGCTGGAGGCATTGGAAGGGATCTCTTCGGGTCGGATCGAGGATTACCTCGACCGTGGGGGATACCAGGCCTTGGCCCGGGCCCTGGGGATGACCCCGGAGAAGGTGATAGAGGAGGTGGAGGCCTCGGGGCTCCGGGGGAGGGGCGGAGCCGGGTTCCCCACCGGCAGGAAATGGAGATGTGCCCGGGAAACGCCGGGAGCACGGAAATACGTCGTCTGCAATGCCGATGAGGGAGAACCGGGGACCTTCAAGGACAGGCTCCTTTTGGAGGGGAACCCACACCTGGTGATCGAGGGGATGCTGATCGCCGCCTACGCTGTGGGAGCCCAGCACGGGTACATCTACGTCCGGGGGGAGTACGTCCGCTCTTTGGAGATCCTGGAGACGGCCCTGGAACAGGCCAGGGAACGAGGCTTTGTTGGGAAGGGGATACTGGGAAGTCGGTTTTCCTGTGAGATCGAGGTCGTGGCCGGGGCCGGGGCCTACGTGTGCGGAGAGGAGACGGCACTCCTCGAATCCCTGGAAGGGAAACGGGGTTGGCCTAGGCTCCGTCCCCCCTTCCCCGCCGAACGGGGGCTCTGGGGGAGGCCCACGGTGGTGAACAACGTGGAGACCCTGGCCAATGTGCCCCTGATCATCAATCGAGGTGCCTCCTGGTACCGTTCCCTGGGGACCGAAGGCTCTCCGGGCACGAAGATCTTCCTCCTGGTGGGGGATGTCCGCCGCCCTGGAGCCTACGAGTTGGAAATGGGGACCACTCTCGAGGAGTTGGTGTACGGCTGCGGTGGGGGACCGAAGGAGGGGGATCTCAAGGCCTTCCTCATCGGCGGGGCTTCCGGTGCCTTCTTCGGTAAGGAAGACCTGGACATACCCCTGGACTTCGATTCCCTACGGGCCCGGGGCGGGGTCTTGGGATCGGGGAAGGTGATGGCCCTTGGGGAGAAACGCTGCTTGGTGGACCTCCTCCTCAACATCGCCCGCTTCTTCCGTGAGGAGTCCTGCGGCCAGTGCGCTCCTTGCCGGGTCGGGACCCAAGTCCTGGTGCGGCTGCTGGAGGACGTGCGCGCAGGGAAGGGACGAGGGGACAGCCTGGAGCTCATGGAGGACTTGGTGATGGTGATGCGACGGGCTTCCTTGTGTCCCTTGGGCCAATCGGTAGCCCTGCCCGTCCTCTCCGCCCTGCGGCTCTTTCGGGAGGAATTCGAGAGGCATCTCCGCCATGGCCCGTGCGAGACGTGCCGAGCGGTGATGGAGGTCGGCCTTTGAAGATCACCTTCGCCGGGGCGGCCCAGACAGTTACGGGATCCTGTTTCCACGTGGAGACTGATGGAGTGCGTTTCCTCGTGGACTGTGGGATGTACCAGGGTCTTCCGGAACTGGAGGCCCGCAACCGGGCACCCTTCCCTTTCGACCCCGAGGGGGTACAACGGTTGCTACTGACCCACGGTCACCTGGATCATCTGGGGCTCATCCCGAGGCTGGTGCGTGAGGGGTTCCGAGGGAGGATCGCCACCACGGTCCCCACCAGGGACATCGCCCAGATCATGCTCCTCGATGCCGCCCGGATTCAAGAGGAGGACGAGGAGGAACCCCTTTACACCGCCGAGGACGCCTTCCTGGCCCTGGACAGGATGGATCTCCTTCTGGAGTACGGTCAGCGGTTCCGCCTCGCGCCCAAAGTCCACGCCACCTTTTTGGACGCCGGTCACATCCTGGGGGCGGCATTCATCGTGATCCAGGCTGAAGGAAAGACGGTGATCTTCTCCGGGGACCTGGGGAACAGGGGAAAACCCCTAGTGGAGGATCCCACTTACCCCCCTAAGGCCGATGTGCTGATACTGGAGTCCACTTACGGTGACCGCCACCATCGCCCCATCGAGGAATCCATCGAGGAGCTCAGGAGGGTGATCGTGGAGACTTTTGAGGCCGGGGGGAGCGTGGTGATACCCTCCTTTGCCCTGGAGCGTACGCAGGAGGTCCTCTACATCCTCTACCGCCTTTGGCGGGAGAGGCGGATCCCCAAATGTGAGATTTACTTGGATTCCCCTTTGGGCACAGCGGCCACGCGGATCTTCGAGAAGCACTCCGAGCGTTTCCCCGAGCCGGCGCGGCGGGTCTTCCGCAAACGCCGGAACCCGTTCGCCTTCGAGCTCCTGCGGTACACAGTGACCCGGCGAGCCTCGAAGAAGATCCCCAGCGATCAGGGAGGGGTGATCGTGATCGCCGGCTCGGGGATGTGTACCGGGGGCAGGGTCCTTTACCACCTCAAGACCAACCTCCCCCGGCCCGAATCCTCCATCGTCTTCGTGGGATACCAAGCCGAGGGGACACTGGGACGCCAGCTCCTGGAAGGGGCTGAGCGGGTGGAGATCCTCGGCTCCATCGTGCCGGTGAGGGCGCGGATCGTGCGGATCGAGGGCCTGTCGGCCCACGCCGATCAAGGGATATTGGTGGACTGGGCCTTACACGCTGATCCAGAACAGGTGTTCCTGGTGCACGGAGAGGAACAGGCCCTCACTGCGTTGGCCGAAAGACTTCGGGAGTTGGGGATCTCGGTCCATGTTCCCTCGTGGCACGAGACGGTGGAGGTATGAGGGTTGCGGTACTAGGGAGTTTGAACGTCGATTTCGTCTTGGAAGTGGAGCGACTCCCACGACCAGGGGAGGTGGTGTTGGGGGATACCTTCCGCCGCACCCTGGGAGGGAGAGGAAACAATCAGGCCATCGCCGCCGCCCGCTTGGGAGCCGAGGTGTCTCTCTTCGGCAAGGTGGGATCCGATCGCCTGGGGCGGGATATCCTCCACAACGCCCGCAAGAACGGGGTGGATACCTCCAGGGTGGCCGTGGAGCGGGGTGCCCACACCGGCACCACGTTTATCCTAGTGGATGGGGACGGCGAGAACATGATCGCCTATTCCCCGGGGGCCAATGCCCGCGTGGATGAGGCTTATGTGCGCTCCGTGCTGGCTGAGATAGCCGCCGCTGATGTGGTGTTGGCTCAGCTTGAGATACCTAAGGACGCGGTGGCCATGCTCTTGGAGGAGTTGCCTCCGGGACCGCTCCTGATCCTGGACCCTTCCGGAGCCAGTTCACTGAGCGGGCTCTTCCTGGAACGGGTAGATTACCTGGTACCCAACCGGGAGATGCTGAGAAGTCTTACCGGTGAGGACACCGCCGACCGCGAGGGGATCAGGAGGGCCGGTGAGCGGCTGCTGAAGCTCGGGGTGAGACACTTGGTGGTCAAAGCAGGTCCTGAAGGCGCCTTCCTACTCGAGGCTCAGGGCATTACCCGGTTTCCCGCCTACCCTGTTTCTCCCGTGGATTCCACCGGTGCCGGAGACGCCTTCATCGCCGCTCTGGGCTGCGCTTTGGGACGGGGGAAGGGGATATACGAGGCCATAGGCTTCGCCAACGCTGCTGCGGCCCTCGCCGTCACCCGGCGTGGAGCTGCGGCCTCCTTCCCCACGGGAGAGGAGGTTTCCCGCTTCCTTCGGGAACGGTACCGCTGACCTTTCTCCACAAACATTTGTGAATATTTGTTTGTCAACCAGAAACTAGCGTGTTATAATGGCTTTACCCTGAAAAGGGCGAACCCGTCGTAAGGCGGGGGTGCAAAGCTTCGGGCCCTAAAAAGAAGAGGGTAACCGGGCTGCCAGGGTGTACTTGGCAGCCCGGTTTCTCTATCGGGGCCGGCAGATAAGGAGGGAGAGGGTATGCAGGTCACGTTGTATTTCAACGAGGAGGATGCCTATCTCATCCGGCTGGTGGACGAGAAGGCGCGACGGGAAAGGAAGTCCCGCTCTGCAGTAGTCCTCTCCATCCTGGAGGAATACTTCGAGCGGGACAAACGCCTGGGGGAGATCCTCGTGGACCTGAAGCTCGTGAACCCTGAGGACGTAAAGAAAGCCTTGGAAGCCCAGAGGAACGGGAACGAAAAGCCAATCGGAGAGATACTGGTAGAGCAGGGGCTGGTGGAGAGAGAGGACGTCGCCAGGGCCCTGGAGATACAGAGCCGCTACAGATGAATCTCCGGCGCTAACCATTCGTCCCACCGGCCACGTCGTCCAGCAGCCGCTTTTCCCCTTTGATCCGCTGAATATCGGTTATGTCCTGGGTTACCTCGATGGTGCCCAAGTACTCGCCCCTCTCGTTCCGCACGGGGAAGTAGCGGATGTAGATGAGTCTGCCTTTCATGTTGATCCAGAACTCGGCCACATCGCGACGGCCGGCCTTGAAGTCCTCCACGATGCGGTTCACGATGTGGATGCTCTTCGGAGGATGACAGTTCTGCACCGTGCGCCCCAGGACCGCCTTCGCCCGGAGAAAGATCCTCCCTTTGGGCTGGTTGAAGTAGCGAACCCTGTCCTGGGCATCCACGAAGGTGATGTCCACAGGGAGGCTGTTCAACACCGCCTCCAGCTCCTCTTGGGTGAAATCGCCTGTGCTGAGTCTTATGCGTTCCCCGCCCATTGGGGCAGGCTCGGGGTCTACCATTGCCGGGAGTGGGGGCGGACTCACCCGGAAATAGCCCACCTCATCGAACTCCTCCCGGATCCTCGTCCACTCGTCTTCCCTTACCACCTCCAAGGCGGTGGGGAAGAGGATCTTCGTCTCCTTATAGAAATGGGACGTGAAAACGTCGGCCAGAGCCGTCGCCAGCTCGGCTAACCGTCTCGGAAAGCCCTCTGGACGTTCCGCGATGAGACGGCGAAGTTCCTTCCGTAGGGAACGGATGTGGTCGTGTTCCAACCACATGATGGCCGGTGGTTCCGTGATCCCGTGGCGCTCTAGAGAGGGGAAGAGGACGTTCTCTTCCCGCAGGTAATGGACATCTGCCTCCTCCAGAAGCTTCAGCTTTTCGGAAAGCTCCGCGAGGAGTCCCTTATCAGGCCTATCCGCCAGGCGCCCACCGATTCCTTTCATTTCCTGGGCCAAAGCGAGCATATGGCGGTGTTCCTCCATGAGGATCGTCAGGGGATGCCAAGGGGGGGCAATGGGCTGGACCTTTTCCAGGGCATTCTGGAACAGGGAGATGTGGATATCGCACAGGCGGGCGAGCTCCTCCCGGGGAATCCCCTCTTGGACGAGCTGTTGTTCGAGTTGGGCGATCTCCAGGGGGGTGAGCTCACCCAGCTCCTCCCGGAAACGGGCTTTGAGCTCCTCCACCGGGACCCCCTGATGGGCCAAGCGGATGATCTCCTTCAAAGCCTTCTTGCGTCGCTCGCTTATGAGTTCACTCACTCTTCCTCCTTTCCCCGGGCGATATCCGCCAGGGTCGTCCGCTCCAGGAAACGCACGAGCTCCTCCCGCACCGGGTCCCAGAGAGGGGCCAAAGGACATTCTCTCTTCCCCGGGCAGGGGTCGAGCACGAAGGGGCAATCCCACAGGTACTCTTCGCCCTCCAGTGCTCGGACGATGTCTGCTAAGGAGATCCGCTCCGGAGGGCGACCGAAGCGGACCCCACCGCCCCGCCCACGGGCCGATATCAGAATCCCTGCCCGCACGAGGGGGGGGACCAATTTGGCCAGGAATGGATAGGGGATCCCCGCTCCCCGTGCCAATTCCCGGACCGGAGACGGCCCCCCGCCCCGAAGGGCGAGCTGGGCGAGACCGATAACGGCGTACTTCAACGTGCGAGAGAACATGATTTTTCGATCTCTTTATCTCAATATAACCTAGGACCCCACCTCTGTCAAGATGCTGATGGGATCCCCATCCCCCGGGCGGTTACCTCTTCACGTAGAGATGGCGCTTGATCTCCTGTTTCGTGGATTTAGCGAAGGGCTCCCTAACCAACTTCAGATCCTCTTTGCTCTTTATCCGTTTGAAGACAGCGAGGTTCTTCTGGACCTCTTTGACCCGCTCCCAGATGTAATCCCGGGCCTCATCATCGTCGGTGATCCCCCGTTGGCGCAGGAGCTCCCAGTTGGGATACACCAGGGCTCCCACCCCCGGCTTCCCCCCTTTCTCGATCTCGTAAACCATCACTTCCTCTACCTCCGGGATCCGAGAGAGCTCCCACTCCACCTCCTCGGGGTAAACGTTCTTCCCCGACTCCAACACGATCACGTTCTTCTTGCGGCCGGCGAGGTAGAGCCTGCCACGCCAGTCCAATTTCCCCAAGTCACCGGTGCGGAACCAACCGTCTCGTGTCAGGACTTCCCGGGTGCGCTCCGGATTGCGGTAATAGCCCATCATCACGTTGGGCCCCCGGGCGAGGACCTCGCCGTAACCGTCCGGTCCCGGCTCCGCGATCCGCAGTTCCACCCCAGGCAAGGGCCTCCCCACCGTTCCCGGCTGGCGGGCAAAGGGGGTACTGAAGGTGAGAACGGGCGCTGTCTCGGTGAGCCCATACCCTTGGATGATCCCCAGGCCCAGCCGCCGCAGCCCCCGGGCTACCCGGGGGTTCAAGGGGGCACCTCCCGAGACGAAGAAGCGGAAATCCGGCGAGAGTAACTTCCGCTTGAGAGCCTTGCCGATCAATTTGGGGGCGAGGCGGTAAAGAAGTCTTCGAGAAGGTGTGGCTTTGATGTTCTCCTCCAGCCGCCGCCAGATGGCGTGGAAGAGCTTGGGAACCCCCACGAGAACCGTGAAGTTCACCCGACGGGCGATCTCGATGAGGTTCCTGTAATCATCGGTATAGAGGACCATGGCCCCGGCGGCTAAGGGAGTGATGAGGGTGACCGTGAGGCCGTAGATATGGTACCAGGGCACGATGGTCACCATCCGGTCTTCAGGTCCCAGCTCGATGGTCTCCAGGATCCCCAACACGTTGGAAGTGATGTTGCGGTGGGAGAGCATCACCCCCTTAGCGTCCCCGGTGGTGCCCGAGGTATACATCAGGACAGCGAGTTCCTCGGGGTCCGGTTTCGCCTCCGGAGCCTGGATCACCTCGTCCGGTAGGAGATCCCACAAGCTCGGGATCTCGTCCCCTCCCTCTAAGGCATAGACCCCCTGGAGGGAAGGGACGTCATCGACCAGCCCCCGCAGTTCCTCCCATCGTTGGGGGGCACAGAAGAGCACCCTTGCTTCGGCCTCTTTGAGTATCCGCCGTATCTCCACCGTTTGGAGCTCAGCGTCCAGAGGCAGGGCCACCGCCCCAGCACGCTGAATCCCCAGGAAGGCCACGGCCCAGCCGATGGAGGGCTTGGAGACGATGGCCACCCGCTCTCCCCGGTCGAGCTGTCCCGAGAGCCAGAGGGCTAGCCGACCGGCTTCCTCCCAGAGCCTCCCATAGGTGATCTCCTGGTAGGAGATCTTGTGGCCCCGGATCTTGGGAAGCCTGATGGCCACCCTGTTGGGGTATTTCCTAACCGTCTTGGCTACAAGCTCTTGGATCGTCGGATAGAACATCTCCACCTCCTGATCCTATACCGGAAGGTTCAGCCGGGGCGAGTCCGCGTGGCACACCCCCTCGTTGAATCTCCTCACAAAGGATTTTAGCCCCTAACATCCCCGCCGCACCCCCTTGTCCTGGACCCTGCCCTGAGGTAGCTTTTTTCAGCTCATGGAAAAGAAAGTTTGGAAGGAAGATGGCCTCATCCTGATAGCCTTTCCCTACGACGGGCAACTCGTGCAGCTCGTGAGGGGGCTACCGGGGAGGCGATGGGACAGCAAGAGAAGGGTTTGGGCCGTTCCCGCCAAACACGTGATCTCCGTGGTGGAGCTCCTCCGGGGGGAGGGGTTCAGCTTCGACGAGGCAACACTAAAGCTCTACGAGGAGGAACGGGCGCGGGACTCCGCTGGCCTCACCGTATCCCAACTCAACCTCCGGGTGCGGAACGCCCTTCAGACATCGTTTCCCAGCCCAGTGTGGGTAGTGGGGGAGATCCTCGGGTACGGGAAGAGCGCCCACAAGGAGGTGGTGGATTTCCTCCTCGCCGAGCGATCCGCCGATGGCTCCATCGTGGCCGAGGTAACGGCAGTCCTCTTCCCCGAGGTGCGCGCCCTCATCGAGGGAAAGCTCGCCCGGGCAGGGAACCCCTTCCGGTTGGGGGACGAGATCGTGGTACGGCTGCTCGTCCAGGTCGATCTGAAGGTCGAATGGGGTCAATACCGTCTCATCGTTCAAGACCTGGACATAGATTACACCTTGGGCGAGGTCGCCCGCCGTAAGGAGGAGATCCTCCGGAAGCTCGCCCGTGAAGGACTTCTCGAGCGCAACCGTTCCCTCGCTTTCCCCGCTCTCCCCCTCAGGGTGGGGTTGATCACCAGCCTAGGCTCCGATGCCGAGAAGGATGTCCTCAAGACCCTCCGGGAGTCAGGGTTCGCGTTCCAGGTGGTGGTGCACGGGGCCCGGGTACAGGGGCCGTACACCGAGGCCTCGGTGCTCAACGCCCTGGATTGGTTCCGGGAGCGGGCCCACGAGTTCGATGTGGTGCTCATCTGTCGTGGAGGCGGGTCCCGCACCGACCTCGCCTGGTTCGACTCCGAGGCCCTGGGACGGGCGGTGGCCACCTTCCCCATCCCCGTGGTGATCGGGATCGGACACGAGCAGGACTTCTCCGTCTTGGACCATGTGGGCTGGCGGGCCAAGACTCCCACGGCGGCGGCGCAGCTTTTGGTGCAGCGGGTGCGGGAGAGCCTGCAGCGTCTAGAGGAGGCCTGGGAACAGATACGGCAGTTGGCAGAGGGTACCCTTGTCCGGGCCGAGCAGCGTCTGGACGACCTCTCCCACCGTCTCCTCCGGGCGACCGCGGGACGACTTGATCTCGCTGAGCGGGATCTGAAGCGTATGGCCCATTCACTGCCCTTGGCGGTGTGGGCCACATTGGGCAGGGAGCGGGAGAGGCTGGCCGGATCCCGGGGGCGCCTCCGGCGGGCTGTGGGCAGGGTTATGAAGGAAGCCCGAAGCAAACTCCTGGAGGTCTCCCAACGGGTAGCGCCCCTGGCCGTAACCCTCATCGAGCGGGAACGAGCGGCCCTTTCCCATCGGGAGGGGAGGCTCAGGGCTTTGGATCCGCGTCGGGTGGTGGAGCGAGGTTACGCGATCCTGCGTCTTCCCGGGGGAAAGGCCGTGGTGGATCCGGCCCAAGCGCCACCGGGGACGCGCCTTGTGGCTGAGGTCAGGGATGGGACCCTGCGGCTCCTCTCCGAGGGAGGTGAGAGGCGTGGCCGATGTGGAGAGGGTTGATCTCTCCTATTCCCAGGCAATAGCCCGTCTGGAGGAGATCCTAGCGCGGCTGGAACGGGGAGAAGTAGACATCGACGAGCTTTCCTCGATGGTCCGCGAGGCGGCGGAGCTCCTTTCGCTGTGCCGGCGGAAGCTCACCGAAGCGGAGATGCAAGTCCGGGAGATCGCCGAGCGCCTGGAGCGGGAAGGCCCAGAAGGTAGCGAAAGCGAAGAGGTGCCCTTTTAGACTGTGACCACGCGGATGAGGTTCGTTGTCCCTGGGGTCCAGAAGGGAACGCCCGCGGTGATCACTACCCGATCACCGGGACGTACGAACCCCGCTTCCCGGCCTGCCTTCAGTGATACCTGGGTGAGGGCATCGGTCCCCTCGGTGGCGGGTATGAGCAGGGGGACGACTCCCCACACCAGGGAGAGCTCCCGGGCAACTTCTTCCCTCGGGGTAGCGGCCAGGACCGGGATCCGAGGCCGCAGGGCGGCCACGAGCCTCGCGGTCCACCCTGAGATGGTGGCACAGATAATGGCCACTGCCCCTACGTCCCCGGCCACCGCCACCGCTGCCCGGGCACATGCCCCCGGCACCTGGCCCACCAACTCCGGGGAAAGGCCCGGCACCTGTATGGGCAGGCCCCCTTCTGCGGCGGCGGCCGCCCGGGCCATCGCCTCCACCGCTTCCACCGGGTAACGGCCCACCGCCGTCTCCTCCGAGAGCATCACCGCATCGGCCCCGTCCCGCACCGCCGTGGCAACATCGCTCACCTCCGCCCTGGTGGGGATCGGGGAGTTCACCATGGACTCCAACATCTGGGTTGCGACGATCACCGGCTTGGCCCGGGAGTTGCAGATCTCGATGAGGCGCTTCTGTATCAAGGGCACCTGGTACGGTCCGATCTCCACCCCCAGATCCCCCCGGGCCACCATGGCCCCGTCGGCTGCGGCCACGATCTCCTCCATCCGCCTCACAGCCACCCCCAATTCCACTTTGGCGATGATGGCCGGCCTCTCTCCCAAGATGTCCTTCGCTTCCCGGACATCCTCGGGACCTTTGGTGAAAGAGAGGGCCACGTACTCCACCTCCATCTCCCGAGCGAGCTCCAGGGTACGGCGGTCCGAGGGTGTGAGGGCGGGGATGGGGAGTTCCGTATCCGGGAAGTTGACCCCCTTGCCGGATGAAACAATCCCGCCACGCAGGACCCGGCACCGCAGCGCCTTTCCCTCAACGGCCACGATCTCCAGCGAGAGCCTGCCGTCGTCGATCAACACCCGCTCCCCAGGCCGGGCTGTGGCCACAGCCTCGACGTGGCTCAGGGGGATACCCTTCTCACCCAGGAGGACCTCCTCGCCCTCACGGATCTCCAGGGGCTCCCGGAGTTCCCCCACTCTGACCTTGGGCCCCCGGGTGTCCAGGACCACCCCCAAGGGGCGTTCCAACCCCCGGGCGAGGTCCCGGACCAAGCGGATGTAGGCCTCATGCTCGGCCGGGGTTCCGTGGGAGGTATTTATCCGAAAGAGATCGACCCCGGCCTGAACCATCCGCCCCAGAACCCCTTCTTGAGCGCAGGCCGGACCGAGGGTGGCCACGATCTTGGTACGCCTCATCCTGGGAAAAGATACCCCCAATCCCCCGGCTTGCGTAGCCGGGGGGGCTAGGCTATTTTATGGTGTGGAAAAGGATGAGAGCTTTCGGCCCATCCACCGTCTGCGCCGGAAGAGGGACATCGAGGCGGTCTTTTCCCAAGGGAAGCGATTCGATGGACATTGGTTCCGTTTTCACCTTCTGGAAAAAGAGGATCCCATTCCCAGGATCCTGATCGTGGTGGGCCGGAGGGTAGGGAAGGCCGTGGTGCGGAATAAAGTGAAACGGGCCGTACGGGAGGCTTTCCGCAGGAACAAGGAGCTCTTCGCATATCTGGATCTGGCGGTGATCGCCCGGGAGGGGATCGGTCGTTTCCCCTCTCGGGAAATCCAGCGGACCTTCCTGGAGGAGTTCAAGGAGGCACGCTATGCAGGAGAAAAAGGAGATACTGCTCACGAAGGAAGGATACGAGCGCAAGAAAAAGCAGCTTGAGGAGCTGGAATGGCGCCTTTACCAGTACATCCCGGAGCGCCTCAAGGAGGCCAAGGAACGCGGCGGTGACCTCATGGAGAACAAGGAGTACGTGTACCTCAAGAACGAGCAGGAGCTCATCGAGCGTGAGGTACGCCGGCTCCGGGAGCTCCTGGAGAACGCCCGCATCATCTCCGAGGACGAGATAAGCGCCGACAAAGTGGGGATCGGCACCAGGGTGATCCTGGAGGACGTGGAGACCGGGGAGTTCGATACCTATACCCTGGTCTCCCCAGCGGAGGTCGACCTCCTGGACAACCGCATCGGGATCGACTCCCCGGTGGGGGCTGCCTTGATGGGCCACAAGAAGGGGGATGAGATCCAGGTGCAGGCGCCCATCGGCCGGCGCCGCTTCCGGATCCTGGGGATCGAGAGGTAATGGCCGAGGAGATCCTGGAGGTACGCCAGCGAAAGCTCGAGCGGCTCCGGGCCCGGGGCATCGTTCCCTATGCCTACAAGTTCCAACGCACCCATACCGCGGCGGAGCTTCACGAAGCCTACGGGGAACTCCCGCCGGAGTCCCGCACTGGGGTCCAGGCTCGGATCGCCGGCCGTATATTCGCCCTGCGGCGCATGGGGAAGATAGCCTTCGCCGACCTGCGGGACAGCTCGGGGCGGCTTCAGCTCTTTTTCTCGCGAGCGACGCTGGGAGAAGACGGTTATGAGCTTCTGGGGGAACTGGACCTCGGGGATATCATCGGGGCCTGGGGGGAGGTGATCACCACCCGGACCGGCGAGCTCTCGCTGGAGGTCCAGGGGTTCGAGTTCCTGGCCAAGGCGCTGCGTCCTCTTCCGGAGAAATGGCACGGCCTTCGGGACCCGGAAAAACGCTATCGCTACCGCGAACTCGACCTCCTCACCAATGAGAAGGCACATAAGATCCTCTTGGATCGGGCAGTTATCGTGCGGACCTTGCGGAGGGAGTTGGAGGGGAGGGGGTTCGTGGAGGTGGAGACCCCGATCCTCCAGCCGATCCCAGGGGGAGCGGCGGCCCGTCCCTTCGTCACCCACCATAACGCCCTGGACCGGGATCTCTACCTGCGGATCGCGCCGGAGCTCTACCTGAAGCGGCTGCTCGTGGCCGGGTACGAAAAGGTGTTCGAGCTGGGTAAGAACTTCCGCAACGAGGGGATCTCTACCCAACACAACCCGGAGTTCACAGCCCTGGAGGCCTACGAGGCTTACGCCGACTACCACGACGCCATGGAGCTGGCCCAGGACCTGATCACGGCCTGTGTGGAGGCGATCCATGGGAAGCCCGTTATCACATACCAGGGGGAGGAGGTGGACTTCTCCACCCCTTGGCGACGGATTACCCTCTACCAGTTCGTCTCCGATACCTTCGGGATCGACCCCGAAGCCCCCCTGGAGGAGCTTCTCGCGCAGATGGACCGCAAGGGGATCCCATATCCGGAACCCTTGAGGCAGGGACCGAAGGGAAAGGTCCTGGAGCACCTGCTGGAACTGGGGGAGGAGACGCTCTGGAACCCAACCTTCGTCCTTGACTACCCCCTGGATATCTCCCCGTTGGCGAAGCGCAAGCGGGGGAACCCGGAGCTCGTGGAGCGGTTCGAGCTCTTCATTGCCGGGAAGGAGGTGGCCAACGCCTTCTCCGAGCTCAACGACCCCGAGGAGCAAAGGGAGCGTTTCCTGATGCAGGAGAGGATGCGGGCCTCCGGGGACGAGGAAGCGCATCGTCTGGACGAGGGCTTTCTCAGAGCGTTGGAACACGGGATGCCCCCAGCGGCGGGAATCGGGTTCGGGGTAGATCGGCTGGTGATGGTCCTCACCGACGCCCCCTCCATCAGAGAAGTGATCGCTTTTCCCCTGGTGGGTGAGCGGGCATGAGGTCCGGGATCCGGGAGCTGGGGCGCCGGTTGGATGGACTGGCTGAGGCGGTGGTGGAGCTCGACCATCGTCTCTTGGACCGGATAAGCGGGAGTCCCTTTCTACGGCGGTTGGATCTCCTTTGGTTCATCGCCACGTACCTCGGGGATGGCTACCTGTGGGCATTGCTCGGGGTGTGGCTCGCGGCCCTGGGGGGACCTAAGGATTACCGCAACGTGATGGTGGGCCTGGGTATAAGCGTGGTGGAACTCTCCTTGGTACGGGGGCTAAAGCTTCTCTTCGGCCGATCGAGGCCGGAGCTTTTGCCTCCCAAGAGGAGGGCCCCGCTACTTGACCTCCACGCCTTCCCCTCCGGTCACACCACCTTGGCCTTCGCCATAGCCTACGTCGTGGCCAGGCTCTACCCTTGGTCTGCCCTTGCCTTCTTGGTATACGCCCTCTCTGGGCTGATCGCCCTCTCCCGGGTTTACCTGCGGGAACACTATCCCCTGGACGTGTTGGGCGGGGCGATCCTGGGGACACTGACGGCCCATCTTTTCCTCCCGCTTTTTGCGATCATCTTTTCCTGGGGGTGAGGTACATGGAGCGTTTCTTCTCGGAAAGGGCAAAGGGCGCTCGGCGCTCGGTGATCCGTGAGCTCCTCAAGTTCACCAAGCGGCCGGAGATCATCTCTTTCGCCGGGGGGACACCGGACCCAGACACTTTTCCCTACCGGGAGCTGGCGGAGATCGCCCGGGAGGTGATCCTGGAGGATTTCAGCCATACCCTCCAGTACTCCACCACCGAGGGGGACGACGAGTTGCGCCGAGAGCTCCTCTCTTGGCTCAGGGATACCGATGGCATAGAGGCCTCCATGGATGAGATCGTGATCACCAGTGCCTCGCAACAGGGACTCGATCTCGTGGCTAAGACCTTCCTCGACCCTGGGGATGTAGTCTACATGGAGCTTCCCACCTATCTCGGCGCGATCCAAGCCTTCCGAGCTTTCCAGGCGGAGCTCGTGGGGATCCCCCTGGAGGAGGACGGCATGGACCTCGAGGCCCTCGAACGGCGCATCCGGGAGGACCGGGCCGCGGGAAGGCGGCCGAAGCTCATCTATGTGATACCCGATTTCCAGAACCCGGCCGGGACCGATTGGTCCTTGGAGAAGCGAAAAGGTCTCCTGGAGATCGCCCAGAGAGAGGACCTGCTGGTGGTGGAGGACGCCCCCTATCGGGCCATCCGCTTCGCCGGGGAGCACAAGCCACCCCTCAAGGCCTTGGATCAGGAAGGGAGGGTGATCTTCCTTCTCACCCTCTCCAAGGTGCTGGCCCCGGGACTGCGGCTCGCGGCTTTGATCGGCGAGCGGGTGGCCGTGGACAAGATCGTGGCTATGAAGCAGGCCACCGACCTCTGCACCCCGGCCCTCACCCAACGTATGGCTGCCCTCTACCTCAAGCGCCACGACCTCTCGGCCCACATCGCTTCCATCCGCCTCCTTTATCGCAAGAAGCGGGACGCCATGTTACGGGCTTTGGAACGTTATATGCCTGCTGGAGTCGAGTGGACCCGCCCCCAGGGCGGGTTGTTTTTATGGGTGCGACTCCCCCAGGGCGTGGACACGGAGCGGATGCTCCCTCGGGCCCTGGAGCGGAAGGTGGCCTACGTCAGCGGGGCTCCTTTCTGTGTGGAGGGGAGCTGTGCCAACGCCATGCGCCTTTGTTTCTCCATCGCCACTTTGGAACAGATCGAGGAGGGGATCCGCCGTCTGGCGGAAGTGGTGAAGGAGGAACTGGCGGCATCCCCAGCACCGATCGGTAGCTGAGCCCACCCGACGCCCCCTGAGAAGGGGGCGTTTTTTCTTCGTTCCCCTTGTACCTCCGACTGTCCGAGCGTTAAGATGGCTTGCCATGCGGGAGGCCATGCTCTGGGAGTCCTTGGGGGAAGGGAGGATCCGCTGCAATCTCTGTGCCCACCGTTGCATCATCCCGCCGGGCAAACGGGGGATCTGCATGGTACGGGAGAACCGGGACGGCACCCTCTACACCCTGGTTTACGGGAGGCTCGTGGCGGTGGCGGTGGACCCCATCGAGAAGAAACCCCTGTTCCATTTCCTCCCCGGCGCCGAGGCCCTCTCCATAGCCACAGTGGGATGCAATTTCCGCTGTGACTTCTGTCAGAACTACCACATCTCCCAATTCCCCCGCGACCACGGGGGACGGATCTTCGGAGACGAGGTGTTGCCGGAGGAGGTGGTCTCCCAGGCCGAGCGCTCCGGCTCCAGGGTGATCGCCTACACCTACACGGAACCCACGGTCTTCTTCGAGATGGCCTACGAGACCGCCCGGCTGGCCCATGCCCGGGGGATAAAGAACGTCTTCGTCACCAACGGCTACATGACCCGGGAGGCTCTGGAGGAGATCTCCCCCTACCTCGACGGGGCCAACGTGGACCTCAAGGCCTTCCGAGAGGAGACCTACCGACGCCACATGGGGGCTACGCTTCAGCCGGTCCTGGATACCATCGAGGGGATGTACCAGCGGGGGATCTGGGTGGAGGTGACCACACTCATCATCCCAGGGCTCAACGATTCCGAGGAGGAGCTCCGCTGGATCGCTGAATTCATCCGGGGTATCTCTCCGGATATCCCTTGGCATATCTCCCGTTTCTTTCCCTCTTACCGCATGCAGGACCGTCCTCCCACGCCCGTCTCGACCCTTTTCCGGGCCTACGAGATAGGGAAGGAGGTGGGGTTGAACCACGTTTACTTGGGTAACCTCCCCGGGGAGAAGGAGGACACAATCTGCCCCCGTTGTGGGGCCACCCTGATCAAACGCTATGGTTTCCTGGTGGAGCGCAACGATGTCGCTGAGGGGCGCTGCCCTCACTGTGGGACGGAGATAGCCGGCGTTTGGTCCTAGACACCATGGTCACCCGGGAACGCCTCGAACGGATCGAAAAAGTAGTGGGCTCACGCCTCAAGGGACTGGCGGTGGTCTGTGAGAACTTCGCCAACCCCCACAACGCCGCTGCGATCCTGAGGACTTGCGAGGCCCTGGGGATCCTCCGCGTCTATATCATCGAGGAACTCGTCCCCTTCGAGCCCTCCCGGGCGGTGACCCAGGGGGCGGAGAAGTGGCTTGAAGTCAAGCGCTTCCGGCGGGCGGAGGTGGCCTTCCCCGAGATAAAGCGGGCCGGATATCGTATCTATGCCGCCATGCCGGGGAAGGGGGCGTTGTCGGTGGAAAAGCTCCCCGTGGAAAAGCCTCTGGCCTTGGTGTTCGGAAATGAGAAAGAAGGTGTCTCAGAGAAGGCGCTCGGGTTCTGCGATGGGACGTTCAGGATCCCCATGTGGGGGTTCGTGGAATCCTTCAATGTCTCGGTGGCCGCCGCTATTTCCCTCTACATAAGTGCCCGAAGGAGGCGGGAGGCGCTGGGATCCGATGGAGACCTCTCCCCGGAGGAGGTGGATACCCTACGGGAACGCTACCTGGAGCTTTCCCGGTGACCCAGGAGGTGATGATGGATCTATCGCAGCTGAAGGCTGAGGTCTGGAGGAGGATCGACGATATAGCGGATGACCTCTGGGATATCGCCCTCAAGATCCATGACAACCCGGAGCTCGGTTTCCAGGAACACAAGGCCGTGGCTTGGCTTACGGAGGCCCTGGAGAAAGGGGGCTTCCGGGTGGAACGCGGTGTCGGGGGGATGGAGACTGCGTTTCTGGCGGTGCACCCCGCAGTGGCCGAAGGCCCGGCGGTGGCCTTCCTGGCCGAATACGATGCCCTGCCTGAACTGGGACATGCCTGCGGCCACAACATCATCGCCACCATCGCCTTGGGAGCCGGGCTCGGCCTTTCCCCCTTCAAGGAGACCCTCCCGGGAAAGCTCATGGTGATCGGCACCCCGGCCGAGGAAGGCGGTGGGGGGAAGATCAAGCTCATCGAGGCTGGGGTCTTCTCCGATGTGGACGTGGCCATGATGGTGCATCCGGCCGATCGGACCTTGGTGGAGCGAGGATCCCTTTCCATCACCGAGGTGAGGATCGAGTTCCACGGAAAAGCCGCCCACGCCTCCTCCGAGCCCGAGGAGGGGATCAATGCTTTGGATGCCGTGATCCAGACCTTCGTTGCCCTGAACGCCCTGCGCCAGCACATCCGCGACGGGGCACGGATCCACGGGATCATCACCCACGGGGGCACCAAGCCCAACATCGTCCCCGAATACGCCGCAGCCCTTTTCTACGTCCGGGACATCGACGACGATTACAAGGAGGAGTTGGTAGAGAAACTCAGGAAGTGTGCCGAGGGTGCCGCGCTGGCCACCGGGGCCAAGCTCACCTTCAGCCGGGTCGGGCCCGGGTACAGGGCGATGAGGCCCAACCATCATCTCGCCCAGTGTTTCCGCAGGTACATCGAGGAGTTGGGCTACACGATCGAACCCCCGAAAGGGGGTATGGGCTCCACCGACATGGGGGATGTCTCCCAGGTAGTGCCTGCTATCCATCCCTACATCAAGATCGCCCCCACCGGTACCCCGGGGCACTCCCATGCCTTCGCCGAGGCCGCCCGCTCCGAGGAAGCGAGAAAGGGGATGTTAGCCGCTGCCAAGGCGTTGGCCGCCGTGGCGCTGGAGCTCTGGCTAATACCGGGCTTTTACGAGGAGGTGCGACGGGAGTTCGAGGAGACAGTCCTCAAGTCTGCGGAGTAGAATGGCCGCTGGACACGGGGCAGCGTCATGCCGGATTTCATGAGGGGGCGCTGTTAACTCAAGCAGCAGCTGGAGGGCCCTGTTAAAAAACTGCCATCCATGATGAGGTTGTGGAACCAAGCGAAGCTCTGAAGCCACCTCCTCAAG
>CAYTCK010000008.1:0-22926 GCA_964436445.1 uncultured Thermotogaceae bacterium
ATCATGGACGGCTATTTTTAACAGGGCCCAGCTTCTTGCGCTTGCTCCCCCGGACTCCTCTCGGTTATGATCAGCAAAATCCAACCGGACAGGGGGGTGTGTGGAGCATGCGGAGGTTCCTGTTGGTCCTCTTGGGCTTGGCACTGTTGCTTTCGGCGCCGGCCCTGGGAAAGCGGGTGGCCTTGATCCTGGATGTAGGCGGTCGGGGTGACCTCTCCTTCAACGACATGGGGTTCAAGGGCACCGAGGAGGCGATCCGGGACTTCGGCTGGGAGATGACGACCATCCAGTCCGCCACCGCCGCCGATTACCTCCCCAACATCCGTAACGCCGCCCGTTCCCATGCTTTCGACCTCATTATCTGCGTCGGGTTCCTCCTGGCGGACGCCCTGAACCAAGTGGCCCCGGAGTTTCCCGACCAGAAGTTTGCCATCATCGACGCCGTGGTGAACCAACCGAACGTCCTCTCCATCGTTTTCGAGGAGCAGGAGGGGTCCGCCCTGGTCGGTGCTCTGGGCGGGATGTTGGCAGCTTATTACGGTTATCCCTACGTGGGGGTGGTCCTGGGGATTGAGATCCCCGTGCTCTACCACTTCGAGGCAGGATACCGCTTCGGGATCGATTGGGGCCTCAAGAAGTACGCCGAGGTGACTGGGAAGAAGCCCGACGTGGGGCTCCTTTGGGTCTATACTGGGACCTTCTCTGACATCGCCAAGGGCAAGGCCGCTGCCGAGGCCCAGCTGGAGCAGGGAGCTGTGGCGGTTTACAACGTGGCTGGCCCGCTGGGAATCGGGATACTGGAGGCGGTGACCGAGAAGCTCAAAGAGGAAGGCAAGGAGGCTGGACCTCCCTTCATGATCGGTGTGGATGCTGATCAGGACTGGATGGGCGATGGCAACAAGGTGATCGCCTCCATGATGAAGCGGGTAGATGTTGGTTGTTACACCGCCATCGAGATGGTGGAGAAGGGGACCTTCAAAGGCGGGATCCTCAGTATGGGCCTCAAGAACCGAGGGGTAAGCATCTCCCGGTTCATGGACCTTTTGGAGTTCGCCGACTTCGGCATCTCCGCCAAGGTGATCTCCCCCGAGGACAAGCCGCGGATCGCCGCCAATTGGGCCGCTGTCCGGGCCTCGCTGCCTACCTGGATTTGGAAGGCCATCGATGAGCTGGAGAAGAAGATCCTCTCCGGCGAGATCGTCGTTCCCAAGCCGGAGACCAGGGAGGAGATGCTGAAGGTCCGGGAGCAGTACCCCCTCACCAAGGGAGGCTGAACTGTAGAGGGGAGGGGGTAATTCCCCTCCCCTTTTTCTATTTTCTTATGGCCGATTTCCTCCTCAAAGCGGAGCGAATCGTCAAGGTCTACCCCGATGGGACGGTGGCCTTGAAAGGCGTTGACTTCGAGGTCCGTCCCGGGGAGATCCACGGTCTCTTGGGGGAGAACGGCGCCGGTAAGACCACCCTCACAAAGATCCTCTCCGGGTTACTCCCGGCCACCTCGGGCCGCATCCTCACCCCCGAAGGCCCATTGAAGCTCCGTTCCCCACGCGATGCTCTCCAGCGGGGGATCGGCATGGTCCACCAACATTTCGCCCTGGTGGATACCTTCACAGCCCTGGAGAACATCGCCCTGGGCACGGGGACCGAGCCAGGTCCAGGGCTGCGGCAGCGGGTGGAGGGACTCATGGAGCGCTCCGGACTCAAGGTCCCTCTGGACCTCCCGGTGGAGGAACTCTCGGTGGGGGAGCGGCAGCGGGTGGAGATCCTCAAGGTCCTCTCCCGGGAGGTGAAAGTCCTCATCCTGGACGAGCCCACCTCGGTCCTCACCCCGGTTGAGACGGACGAGCTCTTCTCGCTCCTTAGGCGTTTGAAGGCCGATGGTGTGGGGATCGTCTTTATCACCCACAAGCTCCGCGAGGTGCTGGAGGTCACCGACCGGGTGACGGTCCTCCGGGGGGGAGAAGTGGTGGGGGAGGTGCGCACGCGGGACACATCGGCCGAGGAACTGGCCCGGATGATGGTTGGGGAAGGAGTTGTGGTCGGGCGGAGGCGTCCTCTGGAACTCGCCACTGAACTCCCTATCGAGGAACGTCGCGTCGAGGAGACCGGTGGCCGTGAGCCGGCCCTTGTGGTGGAGGGTCTCCGGGTGCTGGGGGAGGGGGGCCGGGAGGCCGTGCGAGATCTCTCGTTCGAGCTCTACCCGGGAGAGATCCTGGGGATCGCAGGCGTGGAGGGAAACGGACAGACGGAGCTTGTGGAGGCCATCTGTGGCCTGCGCCGGGCCGAGGCTGGATCGGTGCGGCTGCGGGGACGGGAGGTGTTGGGTCGCTCCCCGGTGGAGCTCTATCGTTTGGGGTTGGCCCATGTTCCCGAGGACCGCTGGAAATACGGCCTCATCCTCTCCTTCACCGTGGCTGAGAACTCCATCCTGGGAATCCAGCGTACCCCACGGTTCAAAGGGCCGCTGGCGGTGCTTCGATGGGGGGCCGTTGCCCGTCATGCTCGAGAGCTCATCCGCCGCTTCTCCATCCAGACCCCGGGGCTGGATGCCCCAGTTAGGTCCCTCTCCGGGGGCAACCAGCAGAAACTCATCGTGGGCCGGGAGCTCTCCAAGGAGCCGGAGGTGATCGTGGCCGCTCAACCCACTAGGGGTCTCGATATCGGGGCCGCTGAGTACATCCGGGAGCTTTTGCTCAAGATGCGGGATGAGGGGAAGGCGATCCTCCTCATATCGGCGGATCTCGATGAGGTCCTGGAACTTTCAGATCGGGTGGCCTTCATGTACGAGGGAACCTTCACCGCTGTGGCGAGACCTCAGGAGATCGATCGGCAAAAGGCTGGTCTCTATATGGGGGGGATCCGGGCTGGGGAGGGGCGATGAAACGAGTCAAGTCTTCCCTGTGGTCCATCCTGGAGTCGGTGGTGGCCGGAATCCTGGGGTTGGCGGTGGCGGGTCTCATCCTCAAGGCCTGGGGTTACTCCCCCACGGCGGCCTACGTGGCGCTGGTGCGGGCGAGCTTCACGGACTTGTATGGGTTCGCCGGGGCCTTGGCCAACGCCACTCCCCTGATCCTGACCGCTATCACCTTCGCCATCGGAGCCCGGGCCGGGCTCTTCAACATCGGGGCCGAGGGACAGCTGTATATGGGGGCACTGGCCGCCATCGCCGCCAGCCTCTTCAGGCTCCCTGCGGGGATCCACCTCATCGTGGCTTTGGTCTTCGCCGCCGTTGCTGGGGTGCTTTGGTCCCTAGTTCCGGCTATCCTGCGGGCCACCCGGGGGGTATCGGAGGTCATCTCCACCATCATGTTCAACTGGATCGGCCATTTCCTTGCCCTCTTCTTGGTGGCGAACGTGTTGGTGGACCCCTACCGGGGGGAGAAAACCATCTCCGCGGCCCTCACCTCCCGTTTCCCGATCCTCATCCGGGGGACTGACCTCTCCTATGGGATCTTCCTCTCGGTGGCATTCGCGCTTTTCGTTTACTTCCTCCTCTGGCACACGGTTGTCGGCTACGAGATGCGGGCCGCCGGCGCCAACCCGGATGCTGCCCGCTATGGGGGGGTTCAGAGCAGGAGGGTGGTGGTCCTCGTCTTTGCGTTGGGGGGAATCGCCGCTGGGCTGGCTGGGGCCACCCAATCCCTGGGCCGCCCCCCCACCTACGCCGTCTACTCCGGCCTCCCCCAGATCGCCAATCTGGGGTTCGACGGGATCGGTGTGGCCATGATCGGCCGGAACCATCCCCTGGGGATCATCGCCGCTGCCATCTTTTACGGCGGGCTCCAGGCCGGGGCCCGGCTGATGCAGATGACCGCCGGGGTCCCCTTGGAGATGGTAAGGGTGGTGCAAGGGGTGATCGTCCTGGCCTTGGCGTTGCCGGAGTTGCTGCGCATCTTCCGCGGGCTGGGCCGCAGGTTATGGCGCCCCCGATCACTGGGGGAAGGGGGTGAGGGATGACCGTCAAGTACCTCTGGAGCATCTTCTTCCTGTCGCTACACGCCATGGTCCCCATCACCCTGACGGCGGTGGGGGAGGTGGTGAGTGAGACGGCCGGACTCTTCGATATCGGCCTGGAGGGGATATTGCTTCTTTCGGCCTTCACCGGTGCCCTGGGGGCCGAGGCCGGGGGTTGGATCCTGGGGATCCTGGTAGGGATAGGGACGGGACTCGTGGTGGGATTGTTCTTCGGGCTGGTGAACGCTTATTGGAAGGGGAATCAGCTCATCACCGGCGTGGGGATCAATCTCTTCGCTCTGGGGTTCGTGGCCTTCGGGCTGCAGGCCCTGGGGACACCGGGGTTTCACTCCGTCCCCCGGGTCGCCCAACTCCCCAAGGTGCCCACCCCGGTGGGGGGGTTGAGCCCCATCGTCTTCGTGGCTCTCTTCCTTCCTTTCCTCATACATTGGGTTCTCTTTCGTACCCGGGTGGGGCTCTGGATACGGGCGGTGGGGGAGAACCCGGAGGCGGCGGACGTGGCTGGGGTGCCGGTGGAGTTGGTTCAGCTCCTCTCCACCGCCTTCGGAGCGGCCCTGGCTGGGCTCGCTGGGGCCTACATGTCGGTGGCCTGGATGGGTTCAGTGACCAAGGAGATCGCTGCGGGACGGGGGTTCATCGCCCTGGCCACGGTGGTCTTCTCGGGCCTGAACCCTCTGCTCACCCTGGCCGGGGGGTTCATCTTCGGCTTCTTCGATTCCCTGGCCACATGGATCTCCAACATCCCCGGGGTGAAGGAGGTGGTGCCCTGGCAGTTCATCTCCATGACTCCCTACGTGGTCACCCTGCTCGTCGTCACCGGGGTCATCGGACGTGTCCGTTTCCCCAAGGCCCTAGGGATCCCCTACCGGCGCGAATAACGGCCGCGATATAATAGGAAAAGACTCGACAGGAGGTGGTTTCATGAGGAGGATTGCCGTTGGTCTGTTGGCTGCCCTGGTGCTTTTGGGCGGGGTTGGACTGGCCCAGGAGATCGGTACCAAGGCCCACCCCATCATCTGGCTCTTGCCCCCCTCCACTTTCCCCGAGGATGCCATGAAGATCGCCACCCAGATCGCCAAGGACCTCTCCGCTCTCACAGGTCTCTATATCAAGCCCGTGGTGACCTCCGACTACGCTGCCCTGATCGAGGCCATGGTCACAGCGAAGGGCGATACCATGGCCTGCCCCACCACCAACCAGTACGTCCAGATCACCAATCGCAACCCCAAGGTCCACGCCCGCTTGGCCGCCGTACGCTATGGCTATAGCTACTACTTCACCTCGATCTATTTCCTCCGCGAGAGCGGCTTCAAGTCGGTGGAGGACCTGAACGGCAAGACCTGGATCTATCCTGACCCGGCTTCCACCTCCGGGTACGTGCTGCCCAAGCTCTTCTTCGACAAGCACGGTATCAAGCCCGGGAAGACCGTGGAGGCCGGCAGCCACCCCAACTCGGTGATCGCCCTCCTGCGGGGCCAGGGTGATTTCGCCACCGGTTACGGTTCCCCGCCCTTGCCGCCTTCCGCTTTGAAGCCGTTCCTGGACTCCATCAACTGGCACTGGAAGTACGGGATGGACCCGGAGATGTGGCTGTGGGATAAGGAGAAGAACCAGCTCGTCCCCGAGCCCCTGCGGGGCCAGTGCAAGGATGTCCGTTACGCCGTGGCCAAGAAGCACCCTGAGCTCGGTTCCATCTGGGACTTGGTGAAAAAGGTAGGGATCCTGGCCACCATCGGCCCCGTGCCCAACGATTGTTTGGCCTTCTGCGAGGGCTTCCCCAAGGACATCGAGGACAAGATCGTCAAGGCCGTGGAGCATCACATCCGCACCCCCGAGGGCGTGGCCCTGTGGGGCGATGCCCGCTTCTACGAGTGGAAGGATGTCCAGGAGATCGATGACTCCTTCTACGATGCCTACCGGGAGCTCCTGGGGCTGCCTATCCCACCCCGGGGCTGAGGTCAGAGCGGTAAGCCGGTGAAAAAAGGGGGGAGGAAAAGCCTCCCCCCTTTTCTTAAAATGGGCGCGCGATGGAGGACCACCTGATCGTCGAACACCTGGTCAAGGTCTACGAGCGGGGCAAGGTCCTGGCCTTGAACGACATCAGTTTCCGAGTTCCCAAAGGACAATTTCTCGTCCTCATCGGGCTCTCCGGATCGGGGAAGTCAACGCTTTTGCGTTGTATCAACCGCTTGGTGGAGCCCACCTCCGGCAGGGTGATCTTCGACGGGGTAGACATCACCAGGCTCCACCACCGGGCCCTGCGGCTTGTTAGGCGGCGGATCGGCATGATCTTCCAGCAATTCAACCTGGTGAAACGAGCGACAGTACTCCAGAACGTCCTCTCGGGGCGGCTGGGGTATGTCCCCACCTGGCGGAGCCTCATGGGGCGCTTCTCCAGGGAGGATCTGGAACGGGCCAAACGGGCCTTGGAGCGGGTAGGGCTTCTGGACAAGATGTATGTCCGGGCGGATCAGCTCTCCGGGGGACAGCAACAGCGGGTGGGGATCGCCCGGGCCCTGATGCAGGAGCCGGAGTTGCTCCTGGCGGATGAGCCGGTCTCGGCCCTCGATCCCGCTACCTCTCACTCGGTCCTGAAATACATCGAGGAGATCAACAGGGATGACGGGGTCACCGTCCTCTGTTCCCTTCACTTCCTCTCGTTGGCCCGCCGCTACGGACAACGGGTGATCGCCCTGAAGGCCGGGAAGATCGTCTTCGATGGCCCCCCATCGGAGATCGACGACGAGCGGTTCAAGGAGATCTATGGCGAGGAAGCCGAACAGGTCGAGGTCCGTTGAGCCAGCCATCTCGGCCAAGGCGATCATCACTTCCTTTTTCTTGGATTGGCTTTTCTGGGGGTACTTTGCCTACGTTGTGGTCTACCTCCTCAACTACTATTGGTACACCGTCTACGTGGACTGGTACGGAAAGCTTGTCCTACCGGCATGGGCTTGGCCTGTAGCCGTGGGGGGAACCTTCGAGCTCGCTGCCCTGTGCCATGCCCTGGGGCACAGCTTGGGCGTTAAGGCCCTGGGGCTCCGGTGGGAGCGGACGGGTCCAAGGGTCAAATTGCTTCATCTCCTAGGTTTGAACGGAGCTCTCCTCCTGGGAGCCGGAGCTTTCGCCCTGGTGTACTTCGGGGCCTGTCGGATCCACGGCCTTCCCCCGGCTCTGGGGAGGGAAGCGGCGATGGGGCTCGGGGCCGTCCTGGGCCTCGTCGTGGTCCTCGGGGCGATGGTTTTTTTCAGTCGGGCCGTGCCGGGCCTCGTCCTCGCCCCGCTCCCATCCCCGGATAAATGGACTGCACCACCGCCCCGGTGGTATCGCACCCTCTGGGGACTCATGGCCCTAGGGCTCTTCCTCCTCATCATGATCCTCGGGTGGCACGTGACCGATGCCAGCCTCAAGCGGCTGGGGAACATGGTCAAGACGGCTTACCTTTGGAAGGCTCTGGCCACCCCGGATTTCCAGCACCTCCTCCACCCGGATCCTTGGCTCAACCAATCCATCCTCCAGGGTCTCATCCAGTCGATCTTTATGGCCCTCTTGGCCACGGTGTTCGGGGCGGCCTTCGCCTTCCCACTGAGTTTCCTTGGGGCGCGGAACATCATGAATTTCAACCCCCTGGCCCGGGCCACTTACTACTTCACCCGGGGGGTGTTCAACGTCTTCCGCTCGGTGGAATCCATGCTCTGGGCCACCATCTTCGCCATCTGGATAGGCTGGGGTCCCTTCGCCGGCACGATGGCCCTTTTCATCCACACCATCGCCGCCCTGGGAAAGCTCTATTCGGAACAGGTGGAGCACATAGATCCCGGGCCGGTGGAGGCAGTGACCGCCACCGGGGCGAGCCGCCTGGAAGTGGTCCGTTACGCCGTGATCCCCCAGATCGTTCCCTCCTGTCTCGCCCTCACCTTCTACCGCTGGGACATCAACGTCCGCATGTCCACTGTGATCGGCCTGGTGGGTGGTGGGGGGATCGGGAGGGTCCTTTTCTACTACAAGCAGAACACCATGTGGCACCAGGTGGGGGCTGTGATCCTTACCATCGCCCTGGTGGTGTGGGCCCTGGATTACATCTCCGGGCGGGTGAGGGAGGGGATGGTATGAGCATGCGGGAACTGCGGCCCCGGATCCTGATACCGGTTTTGGACATGGTCGCTTTGGCCTATCTCTGGAGCGTGGCTAACCTCTTCTTCGGCCTGATCCTCTATGGGAAAGAGCTCTTCACCATCCCCCACTGGGGTTGGATGGCCCTTTTCGCCGTAGAGGGTACGGCTCTGTGGGAGACCTTCGGGAGGTCCCTGGGGATGAAGATCATGGGGCGGGACCTCCTCCCCAGGGGATCCCCCGCGAAACGGCTCCGTTATCTGTTCCTCTGGCATCTTTTCATCTTGGGTCTTCCGGTCTGGCTCCTCTTGCGGAGGGTCCCCCAGGAGCGAGGGAGCGGCCTCTCCCTCACGGAACGCACCCCGGGGGAGGCACCGGTGAGCTGGTATCGTACCTCGCAGGGACTGGTGTTGGCATTGATCCTCGTCTTCACCTTCGCCGCGGCTTGGGTGATCGCCAAGGTGAATCCCCTCCTCTTCATCCAGCGGGCCAAGGGGACAGGACTGTTCTGGAAAGAGCTCGTTACCCCTAGGCCCTCGGAGTTCATCGAGGGATTCAAGCTCATAGTTCAAACCCTCTTCATGGCCATTATGGCCACGGTGTTCGCGGTGATCGCAGCCGTGCCCCTTTCCTTCCTCGCCGCCCGGAACCTGATGCGGGGGCCCCTGGCCCGCCCCATCTACACCGTGGTCCGCGGTACGGCGAGCTTCATGCGTTCCATCGACGCAGTGATTTGGGCCATCGTGATCTCCGTGGGAGTGGGAGTGGGGGCCTTTGCCGGCACTTTAGCGCTTCTGGTTCACTCCATCGTGGACCTCATCAAGCTCTATTCGGAGCAGCTCGAGTCCATCGATCAAGGACCCATCGAGGCCATCACCGCCACAGGGGCCAACAAGCTCCAGGTGATCCGTTACGGTATCATCCCCCAGATCATCAATCCCTATATCTCCTTCACTCTGTACCGCTGGGATATCAACGTGCGGATGTCCACCATCATCGGCCTGGTGGGAGGCGGGGGCATCGGGTTCCGACTGGTCTCCTTCCTGCGGGAGTCGGATCTGCGGGGGGCAGGGACCTTGACGCTCCTCATCATCGCCATGGTCTGGGCCATCGATTACCTCTCCGCCAGGCTCCGGGAGAAGCTCGCTTGAAGATGGGCAAAGGGATCTTGGAGGCCGCGGAACCGCTCATTCGTCTGGCCCTCCGAGAGGACATCGGCTCGGGGGACGTGACCACCGAGGCCACGATCCCCAGCGGGGCCCGAGGGAGGGGGGAGATCATCGCCAAGGCCCGAGGGATCGTTTGTGGCCTCCCGGTGGCAGCCGCGGCGTTCCGTGCCGTGAACGAGGAGATTTCCTTGATCCCGCGTGTGCGGGACGGGGAGCCGGTGCAGCCAGGGGATGTGGTAGCGGAGGTGGAGGGCCCTCTGCGGGGGATCCTCGCCGCCGAGCGGACGGCCCTCAATTTCCTGTCACGGCTCTCGGGGATCGCCACCCTCACGGCACGGTTCGTGGAGGCCGTGGCTCCTTACAGGGCGGTGATCCTGGATACCAGAAAGACCACCCCCGGATGGAGGGTCCTGGAGAAGTACGCGGTCCGCTGTGGTGGAGGGAGGAACCACCGTATGGGTCTCTACGATATGGTCCTCATCAAGGACAATCATGTGAAGGCCTGCGGCTCCATCGCGGAAGCGGTGCGACGGGTCCGGGCCGCCGGGGTCACTGTCCCCATCGAGGTGGAGGTACAGAGCCTCGCGGAGCTCAAGGAGACCTTGGAGCTCGGGGTGGATCGAGTCCTCCTCGATAACTTCTCGGTGGAGGAGATAGCGGAGGCGGTGCGGATCACCGCTGGGCGGGTACCCCTGGAGGCCTCGGGGGGTGTGACACTGGAAAACGCTGCGGTGATCGCCGCGACTGGTGTGGACTACATCTCCGTGGGGGCCCTTACCCATTCCGCCCCGGCCCTGGACCTCTCCCTGGAGCTCTCTTGAGAAAACCCCCTTGCCGCGGGGCCTTGGGGGTGGGTAAGATAAAAACGGGTCCGTAGCTCAGGGGTAGAGCAGCCGGCTCATAACCGGTCGGTCGCAGGTTCGATCCCTGCCGGACCCACCAACGGTGCGTAAGATCTTCGTCCACGTGGACGGGGCCTCCCGTGGGAACCCCGGTGAGGCGGCTATCGGTGTCGCTATCCTTGATGAAAAGGGAAATCTCCTTGAGGAGGTATCCCAATACATCGGTCGAGCGACCAACAACGTGGCCGAGTACAAGGCCCTGATAGAGGGAATCAAACGGGCCATCCACTACGCCCCGGAGGAAGCCATCTTCCTCACCGATAGCGAGCTGGTAGCCAACCAGGTGAACCGCCTCTTCCGTACCCGGGAGCCACACCTACAGTACCTGAACGATCTTGCCCTCCAGCTCCTCTCTCAGCTCCCCAAGTGGCGCGTCAACTACGTGGAGCGGGAGGCGAACTCCATTGCCCACCGCTTGGCGGCCAGGGCCTTCCGGGAACGGACCAAGGAGGAAAGGGAACGGGCAAAACTTCAGCAGGAGATCCTGGAAGCCCTCCGAGGGCTCCCCTTGGACGACCTCCGCCGGGTCCTATCTTATGTCCAGAGCCTCAAGGCCCGCAGCGAATAGCTCAGAAGAAGATGGCCATGGCCAAGGCAGCGAGCCCCAGGATGACCCCGGTGACCCCCAGTACAAAGGCCATCTGGGCCTTCTGGGCGATGCCCTGGGATTGGGACACCCCCTGGCGCTCCAGGGTGCCCACCCGGCTGTTCAGGGAGGCGTAGCTGCTCTTGAGGGTTTGGATGTCCTGGCCGTTGCGAGCGACATCCCGCTCGAGGTTCCCCAACCGCACCTCCAGGGAATCCACCCGCTGGGAGAGCCCCTGGATGTCGCCGGCAACGGAAGCGGTGCCCTTTTTCTCCAGGTACTGCATCCCTTTAGCCAACCAGACGGCCCCATCGAAGCGGCTCAGGGGCTGATCGCCGTGGAACTCGCCGGAGGAGCCCACGGAGATGATCCCCCGATCGAGGAGATAACGCAGATAGGGATAAGCCGGGTTGTTGGCGGCTACGTCCACGAAGATCCCCCCGCCTCCCCCGGCGATCCCCGGGGTGAAGGCCCCTATCCCCCATGCCGAAGCCACCACGAGCGAAAGGAACAGAAGCTTCAATCCTCTCATCCTCGTCCCCCTTTCTCCCTTCGTGAGGCGATGTTGTAATGGATTCTACAGAAACAACGCCTTTGAACGCGGGAAAGCCATTCCCTCCGTGGGTGACCTTCGTCCCTAGCGGATGAGGCCGAAGCGGGAGAGGGGCCAGAAACGCAGGATCGGCTCCCCGATCAAGGCCCTCCTGGGGACGAAGCCCCAATAACGGGAATCGTAGGAGTTCATAGTGTTGTCACCCAGGACGAAGAGGTATCCCGCCGGGACCTTGGTGGGCGTCACCCCGTAGCGCATCCCCGCGCCCCTCTTCCAATAGGTCCGATCCTCCACCGCATTCAGGATACGGCCGTCCAGACGGACCTTCCCCTGATCGTCGATCCAGACCGTATGTCCACCGGTGGCGATGAGGCGTTTCACGTAGCGGGCATAGCGGGCGTGGAAACTCAAGCCCAGGTCACCCAGGGTGCGTGCCCCCTCCGGCACATCCACCGTCAACTCCAGGTGTTTTCCCCCGTAGCGGGGATCGCCCCGGGCGATCTGGAAGGAGAGCTCTTTGCCTGCCGCCTTCCGGATCCGATCCTCCAACACCAGGAGGTGCGAAATAGGCTCTCCCCCGGCCCCGGTCGAGGGATCGTAAGGGTAGACGATCCAATCCCCGGGTTGGAACCCGGCCGCCTCCGCCGGGCTCCCCTTCCGTACCCCGGTCACCCGCAGGGACTCGAGGTGGTAGAAGACCACCACATCCCCCGGCACGGGATCCCGGAAGTAATAGGAGATCCGATCGACGAAGAAATGGTCCCCGGGGAGGATAGTGGGCACCATGGACTCCGAGGGCACGTACATGTGGACGATGACGAAATGGATGAGGAGAAATCCGATGACCACCGCCTCGGCGATGGATTCCACCCATCCCAAGAGGTAAGCCACCAGGGGGCTGGGGTACCACCCCAGTCGCCGCACCAAACGCACGATGGGTGGCGGCTTCCTCTTCTTCTCCCGCCTGCGGAACCAGGCCATGGGGTTCAGCGGATGTGGTGTAGGCTGGTGTAGCGCCGCAGGTAATAAGGGCGTGCTTGACGCACTTGCTCCACCCGACGCACCACCTCGATCTTCTGGACGCTGGGGGAGTAGATGTAGAAGGTCCGCTCTACCCCTACCCCGGCGGCGATCTTGCGCACCGTCACCGTTGCCCGGGCACCGGAGCCGGCCCGCTTCAGAACGACTCCCTCGAAGGGGACGATCCTCTCACGGGAACCTTCCCGGATGAGCTCATGCACCCGGATGATATCCCCAGGGCGGAACTCCGGCACCTGTTTGCCCGTGGTGAACTTCGCTTCAACCGTTCTGATGAGATCGTCCATCCCCATCTTCCTCTCCTTTCAGCCGGTCCAGGGTAATAGCCACCGCTGCCCGGACCGAGAGGTGATTGTAATCCGAACCGGCTCTTATCGGAGGGAGCAGGGCGTCGCAGGCTCCAAGGAGCTCTTCGGCCATGCCCCTTCCCGTGCCGAAAAGCAGAAGAAGCGGCTGTTCCCCCCGGAGGAACTCCCGGGCCTCCTCCCAGCCCATCTGCGGGTAGGGGAGGCCCTTCCGGGCCGATGTCCCCAGGACCAGAGGATCCCTTTTCTCCAACACCCGGATCTCCTGAAGACAGTCCTCCAGCTCCTCCTGCACCGAGACGATCCGCACCGCCTCGTGCCGCGGCTCCCTCCCCCGCCAGAACTCCAGGATCCTCTCCACGATCTCCCGCTGGCTGCGTATGGGATGCACGACGAAATAGCGCCGCACCCCGTAGGTTCGGCAGCTGCGGGCGATATCCACCACATCCAGGGAGGTGATGGCCGTGGCCACTACCCGTTGATGCACGTCCCGCATAGGGAAATGCAGGAGGGCAACATAGAGGTTACCCATGGTCTCAAGGGTCCTCAAGGTTGAGCCCCAAGAGGTCCGGCCGGTGACGCAACGTCTTCTTCCAAGCCTCCACCTCTCGGAAGCGGGCTATCCGCTCGTGGTTGCCCGAGAGGAGGACCTCCGGGACCTCCATCCCCCGGAAGCGCCGGGGCCGGGTGTACTGAGGGTACCCCAGCCGGGGACCCTGGAAGAAGGAGTCGGTGACCACCGATTGATAACGCCCCACCACCCCGGGCACCATCCGGGCCACGGCCTCCACCACAACCGCCGCCGCCAACTCCCCGCCGGCCAGGACGTAATCCCCGATCGATAGTTCCAGATCCGCCATCTTAGCTACCCGCTCGTCCACCCCATCGTAACGCCCGCAGAGGAGGGTCAGGGCGCCCTTGTGGGCGAGTTCCCTGGCCATCTCCTGGCGGAAGAGCTTTCCTTGAGCCGACAGGAGGATCACATAGGGTTTCCTGCCGATCTCCCTGGTGATGGCATCCACGGCCCGGAAGAAAGGCTCCGGCCGCATCACCATCCCTGCCCCGCCACCGTAGGGTCTGTCGTCCACGATGCCCCGGGGATCCGGGGAGAAGACGCGCAGGTTGTGGAGCTGGATCCGGATGAGCCCCTTCTTCTGGGCAGCCCAGAGGACACCGAAGGAGAAGAAAGGCTCTAGCATCTCCGGGTAAACGGTGACGATATCGAACCTCACTTGAAATCCACCACCACGTCCCGCCCCAAGGCCTCCCCCACCTTCACCAATACCGTCTCCAGGGCGGAGAGGTCCTGTTCCCGGAGGATCCGCCGGGCCCGGCGGGAACGCTTGAAGAAGAGGAAATCCACCTCCGGCGTCCAGATATGGACCAACCGGAGTTCCCCGCCGGGGACGAGGTTTTGGGCCAGATAGCGGGCCAGATCAACCAGCGGTGCTCCCCTGTCTCTTCCCGTAGCGTTCCTCATGCCAGAGCCGCATCACCCCGGCCTTGGAGAGGATGCGGCGAGCGGCGTGGGTGGGCTGGGCCCCCTTCCGGAGCCACTCCAGGGCCCTTTCCACGTCCACCGTGATGTCCATCGGATCGGTGAGGGGATTGACGTGACCGATCTTCTCGATGATGGCCCCGTCACGCTTCTCCGTGGCCTCCACCACAACGATCCGGTAGCTGGGTTGTTTCTTCTTCCCAACGCGTTGCAATCTGATCTTCACCGCCATTTCACTCACCTCGAGGAAGGATTTTCTAACGCCGGGGACAAGTTTACCCTCTGGGAGACGCCCCGCGGACGAGCTCCTCCCAACCCGGCGGGAGCTTCCCCCTCCCTTTCCCAAGCTGTTTCATGAGCTTCCGCATCTTCTCGAATTGGGAGAGGAGCCGATTCACGTCCTGCACCGTTGTCCCCGAGCCCCGGGCGATCCGCCGTTTGCGGCTCGCCCCGATGATATGTGGGTTGAGGCGCTCCTCGGGCGTCATGGACTGGATGATGGCCTTGGTCTTCTTCAGTTCCTCCTCCAGCTCGGGGTCCTCGGCGAACCTTCCCAGACCCGGGATCCGGGAAAGAAGGTGGGAGATGGGGCCCGCCCGGCGCATGGCCTCCAGCTCCTCCAAGTAGTCCTGGAGGGTGAAGCTCCCCTCCTTGGCCCGCTGGGCGATCCGCTCCATCTCCTCGCCGGCAGCTTCCTCCACCCGCTCGAAGAGGCCGGCCAGGTCCCCCAGTCCCAGGATCCGGTCCGCCATCCGGGTGGGATGGAAGGGCTCCAGGTCCCGTGGATGCTCCCCGGTGCCCACGAAGAGGATCGGGACCCCTGTAGCGTAGCGCACCGAAAGCGCTGCACCGCCCCGGGCATCTCCGTCCAGCTTGGTGAGCACGAGCCCGTTCACCCCCAAGGCGGCGAACTGACGGGAGACCTCCACCGCCTCCTGCCCCATCAGTGCGTCCAGGACCAGGATCACGTCCCCGGGTGAGAACGATCGCACCAACCCTTCCAGGAACCCCAGGACCTCCTCCCGAGAGGTAAGAACCCCCGGGGTGTCGATGATCAAGGTGTCGGCCGGGATCCCCGGGGCCTCTCGGATCACCTCCGCCAGGGCCGCTTGGATGTCCCCGTTCCCGGCCCGGAACGGCACCTCCACACGTTGGGCCAGGACCCGAAGCTGCTCCTCCGCCGCCGGTCGGTAGGGGTCAGCGCAGAAAAGCAGGGGATGGCGCCCCCGCTTCTTCAGATACAGGGCCAGCTTCCCAGCGGTGGTCGTCTTTCCAGACCCCGCCGGCCCCACCAACATCACCAAGGCCGGCTGCCCCCGCAGTCTGAGCCGGGCCGCCTCTCCCCCCATGATCGCGGCCAACTCATCTCGTACGATCTTCAGAAGCTGCTGGGCCGGGGTGAGGGAGGAGAGGACTTCCTGTCCCACAGCCCGGGACCGGATCCTCTCGGTGAGCTCCTTCACCACCGGGTAGTGGACATCCGCTGCCAGCAGGGCCCTCCGGATCTCCCTGATCCCCTGACGGACGTCCTCCTCGGAGAGGCGCCCCTTGCCCCCAAGGACACGGAAAATCTTTCCCAATCGTTCAGTCAGGGACTCGAACACGAGGGAAGCTTACTGGTGGTGGGTGAGCCGATCAAGGAGATCCGTCGCATGTTTGGCTTGGGCGAACTCCGGGTGGGAGATGATGTCTAGAAGGAGTTCCTTATTGGTTTTCACCCCGGAGATCTCCAACCGTCGCAACGCGGAGTACATCCGCACCCGGGTCTCCTCCCGCGTCTCCCCGAAGGTGATCACCTTGGCCAGAAGGGGATCGTAGTACGGCAGTACCTCCATGCCCTGGTAGATATGGGTATCCAACCTGACCCCCATCCCACCGGGGAGGGAATGGATGTGGACCTTGCCCGTGGAAGGGAGGAAATCGTGTTCCGGGTCCTCGGCATTGATCCGAACCTCCATGGCCCAACCCCAGAACTCGATCTGCTCCTGCTGGTACCCCAAGGGCTCCCCCTGGGCGATGCGCAGCTGCTCCCGGATGAGGTTCCGGCCCACCCGGACCTCGGAGACAGGATGCTCCACCTGGATCCTGGGGTTGATCTCGATGAAGTAGAACCTCTCCCCGTCCACCAGGAATTCCACCGTTCCCACCCCCACGAGTCCCACGGCCTCGGCCACCTTCACCGCGGCCGCCCCCAATCGCCGCCGCATATCCTCCGATAGGCCTGGAGCTGGGGATTCCTCCACCACCTTCTGATAGCGGCGCTGGACGGTGCAGTCCCGGGTGCCCCAGTGGACGATGTGTCCCTGGGAATCCGCCAAGACCTGGACCTCCACGTGTCGGGGGGAGGGGATGTAGCGCTCGAGATACAGGGCCTGGTTCCCGAAGGAGCTCTTGGCCTCCCGCTGGGCCCGGGTGAATCCCTCCAGGAGCTCCGCCTCGTCACGCACCAACCGGATCCCCCGGCCCCCTCCACCGGAGACCGCTTTGAGCAGGAGGGGATAGCCGAGCTCACTGGCCCAACGCAGGAGCTCCTCCTTGGTGTGGAGGGGCGGTGAGCCGGGCAAAACGGGCACCCCCGCCCTCTGGGCGTAGCGACGGGCCTCTACCTTGTCCCCACAACGGCGCAGCACCTCCGGCGGGGGGCCGATGAAGGTGAGCCCCAGATCCCGGCAGGCCTCAGCGAAGTCGGGGTTCTCCGAGAGGAATCCGTAGCCAGGGTGCACGGCATCGGCACCGGTGAGCTCCGCCGCCGCCAGGATCGCCCCCACGTTGAGGTAGCTCTTGGCCGGCGGCGGGGGACCGATGCAGACACTCTCGGGGCTCAAACGCACGTGCAGGGCTTCCTTTTCGGCTTGGGAATGGACGGTCACCACCTGGAGGCCCTCCTCCCGGCAGGCCTCCAGTATCCGCAGGGCGATCTCCCCCCTGTTGGCGATAAGCACCTTCTCCATCTCAGCTCGGTGCGATCCGGAACAGGGGCTGTCCGTACTCCACCGGCGCCCCGTCCTCCACCAGGATCTCCTGGATCACCCCGCTTTTGTCGGAGCGGATCTCGTTCATCACCTTCATGGATTCGATGATGCATAGGACCTGGCCCTCCTCCACGCGGTCTCCCACCTCCACGAATGGCGGCGCGTCGGGCTCGGGACGGCGCCAGAAGGTCCCGACCAAGGGCGAGCGGATGAGGTGTCCCTCTTCCTCCGCCTCTTCGGGCCGTGCCTCTCGGGAGGGAGGAGGGGCTGGCCCCCCCTCCCGGCGCAGGGTGAGGCGCCGCTCCCCATCCACCAACGTAAGCTCGCTAAGACCCTCCTCCCGCAACAGGGCGCAGAGCTTGCGTATGAATTCGATGTCGAAACTCACGGTCTTCCCCTTTCCTCGAGATTGTACCCTTCGGGAAGCCGGTGGACTTTTTTCCGATCCTTTCCCCGAATATAATCTTTCGTCCCTTCTCCCCCGAAGGGAGGTGAGAAAATGGCAAAGATCGGGGAATTCAAGGATCCCTTGCATGGCCATACCCTGGTCCTGGAGATGGTGCCGGTGGAGGAGCTGCGGGTGATCGAGATCCAACGCAAGCCCTCCCCCTACCACATAAAGCGCCTGGTGGACTCCATAAACCGGATCGGGTTCCTGGTGCCGGTGATCGCCATCCGCAAGGACGGCAAAGCAGTGATCATCGACGGCCAGCACCGGTACCTTGCGGCCCGGGAGCTGGGGATAAGGGAGCTCCCGGTGATCGTGGTCCCGGAGAAGCTGGCCTTCGACCTCATGGAGCTCAACGTAGAGAAACAGATGTCGCTCCGGGAGAAGGCCTACGTGGCCCTGAACGTCTACCGCTGGTACTACGATCTGGACGATAGCCGCAAGGAGCTCGATCCGGAACTCCTTGATGCCGTGGAATCGGTGCATTACGTCACCCTAGGCCTTGCCTACGAACGGGAGCCGAAGCTCTTCGGTTCCGCTTACGAATCCATCCTCCACCGGGTGGATAGGCCCTTGGATCTCCCCCTCTCCGATGCCATGGGGGTCCGGGAGAAAAGGGCCCAGCTCCTCCTGGAGGTGGAGGAGCTGGTGCGGGAGGCGACCGCCAAGGTACAGGAGCTGGGGGTGAACCACCCGTTCCTGCAACGGGCCATCGTCTCTTTCGCCAATCCCATCGGGAGGAAGAGGATCATCGAGGAGGGATACGAAGAGGTCATGGAAAAGCTCAGGGAGAACGTGCGTCGCCTCCTGGAGAACCCCCAGGAGTTCCTCTCCTACCGCTACGAAGGGGAAGAGGAAGCCCCCTTCTGAAGGTGATCCTCTCGCTCTGAAATAAAGAGGGGCCCCGAATGGGGCCCCTCGCTCTTCAGGTCTGCTGAGTTTCAGTACTCAGGCGGGGGCGGAGTCTGGGTTTCCTTCTTCTCCTCTTTTATCTCCGCCACCAACGCCTCGGTGGTCAGCAGCATCCCGGCGATGGAGACGGCGTTCTGTAGGGCAGAGCGGGTGACTTTGGTGGGGTCGATGATCCCTGCCTCGAACATGTCCACGAACTCCTCCTTGACCACGTCGAAGCCAACGGCGCCCTTTTCCTTCTTGAGCTGCTCGACGATCACCGCGCCCTCGAGGCCCGCGTTCTCCGCCAGCTGCCGGGCCGGCTCCTCCAGGGCCCGCTTGAGGATCTGGACGCCCACCTTCTCGTCGCCCTCAAGCTCCTTCTCCACCTTGTCCAGGGCCTTGGCCGCACGGAGCAGGGCCACGCCCCCTCCGGGGAGGATCCCCTCTTCCACGGCGGCCTTGGTAGCCTCCAGGGCGTCCTCAAAGCGGTGCTTCTTCTCCTCCAGCTCCGTCTCGGTGGCAGCCCCCACCTTGATCACCGCCACCCCGCCGGCGAGCTTGGCCTTGCGCTCCTCCAGCTTCTCCCGGTCGTAATCGGAATCGGTGGTCTTGATCTGCTCGTTGATCTGCTCTATGCGGGCCTTGATCGCCTCGGGATCGCCTTTCCCACCGATAATGGTGGTGTCCTCGTGGGTTACCCGTACCTTCTCGGCCCGGCCCAGGTCCTCCAGGGTAGCGTTCTTGACCTCCATCCCCGCGTCCTCGGAGATCACGCGCCCCCCGGTGAGGATGGCGATATCCTCCAGCATCGCCTTCCTGCGATCGCCGAAGCCCGGGGCCTTGACGGCACAGGAGGTGAGGGTCCCGCGGAGCTTGTTCAGAACCAGCGTGGACAGGGCCTCACCGGTGACGTCCTTGGCGATCACCAGGAGGGGCTTTCCGGTCTGGGCCACCTTCTCCATGATGGGGATGATCTCCATGGCGTTCTTGATCTCCCGGTCGGTGATGAGGATGTAGGGCTCCTCGAGCACCACCTCCATCTTCTTCGGGTCGGTGACGAAGTAGGGAGAGATGTACTCGCGATCGAAGCGCATCCCTTCCACGATCTCGTAGTAGGTCTCGATGGTGTCGGAGTCCTCGACGGTGATCACCCCGTCCTCGCCCACCGCCTCCATGGCGTCGGCGATAAGCTTTCCGATCTCGGGGTCGTTGGCGGAGATGGTGGCGACCTGGGCGGTCTCCTCCTTGGAGGTGACCTTCTTGGACATCTTCTTGAGCTCATCCACCACGACCTTGGTGGCCTTCTCGATGCCGCGCTTCAGGGCCATGGGGTTGGCGCCGGCGGCCACCATCTTGAACCCCTCCTTGACGAGCGCATGGGCGAGGATCGTCGCGGTGGTGGTCCCGTCGCCAGCCACATCGTTGGTCTTGGAAGCCACCTCCTTCACGAGTTGTGCCCCCATGTTCTCGAAGGGATCCTTGTACTCCTGCTCCTCGGCGATGGTGACGCCGTCGTTCACGATGTCCGGGGAGCCGAACTTCTTCTCCAGGCAAACGTTTCTGCCGCGGGGACCCAGGGTGACCCGAACCACGTTCGCCAGCTTCTCCACGCCATCCAGTACCTTCCGGCGTGCCTCCTCGCCGAATATGACCTCCTTGGCTGCCATCGGTCACCTCCTTACTCTTCCTCAATGATGGCCAGGATATCGGTGGTCTTCACCAGGAGATATTTCTGGTCATCGATGTTCACCTCGGTGCCGGCATAGGCGGAGACCAGCACCTTGTCACCCTCCTTGACCTCGATCTTCTCAGCGGTGCCCACGGCCACGACCTCGCCCCGGACGGCCTTCTCGTCCTTCACCGACTCGGGGAGGACGATGCCGCCGGGGGTCCGGCGCTCCTCCTTCTCCAGCTTTCTGATGAGGACCCTGTTGCCGATGGGCTTGATCTTCATGACGTCACCCCCTTTGCCAGGTTTTAGCACTCATGTGGCTTGACTGCTAAAATTGTAGCCGCTACCCTCGCCTGACTCAACGATGCCCAAGGGAAGGGTTCATCTCGCGTTCGAGCTCACGACCCTCCCTCTCTGGAGCCTGGGCGGGGCCGTGGCCGGCGTTCCCTGGGAGGAGTTGGTGATCTTCACCTTGAGTTACGTGGGGACATCGCTCTTCCTCTCCCCGGACCTGGATCTCCCCCATTCCGATGTCACGCGAAGGTGGCTTTTCTTGCGTTATCTTTGGTATCCCTACAGCAGGATCTTCCGCCACAGGGGCCTTTCCCACTCCCTCCTTTTCGGTCCCCTGACCCGTCTCCTCTACCTCGGCGCCTGGGCGGCCTTGTGTTGGGCCGTTGCCCATCTCAGCTTCGGGGTGCGTTGGGGCTGGCCTCCCCCGACCCTTCCCCAGGTGGGCGCCTTCCTGGGGGGGGTCTATTGGGCCAATTTTCTCCATGTCTTCTTGGACAGGGTCGTGAGTTCCTGGGTGCGCCTGAGGGGGTAAGGGCGTTGTTTTCCTCGAGAAATCGCCTAAAATCCTTTATGTGAAGTGAAAATGGAAAGAATGCGCAATCTGCGGCCGATGGCCTTCCTCCTGATTCTGGTGGTACTGGGGCTCATCGTCCTGCAAGCCATCCTCCCCAAGGGCGTGCCCCAAGTGCCCTACTCCGACTTCGTCCGCTGGGTGAAGCAGGACAGGGTGAGGGAGGTGGTGATCCGGGGCGATACCATCAGGGGCGTCCTCAAGAGTGGCGAGAGTTTCGTCACCGTGGTGGACCCTGCCTACGAGAACCCTGTGGAGCTTCTGCAGGAACATAATGTCCCCCGCAGCTACCAGCCTCGCAACGAGAACTCCTGGATTTGGCAGCTCATCCTCTGGACCGTCCTCCCCCTGGTGGTCCTGGTGGGGTTCTGGTACTGGTTGATGCGTCGGATGCAGGCTGGGGGCGGGGCCCTCTCCTTCGCCCAGTCCCGAGCGAAGCTCGTCACCAAGGAGTACACCAAGGTCACCTTCAAGGACGTGGCCGGGATCGATGAGGTGATCGAGGAGGTCAAGGAGATCGTCGACTACCTCAGGAACCCAGGGCGCTTCGCCCGCCTGGGAGCGAAGGTCCCCAAGGGGATCCTCCTCATCGGGGCACCGGGCACGGGGAAGACCCTTCTGGCGAAGGCCATCGCCGGGGAGGCCAACGTCCCCTTCTTCTCCATCTCCGGATCCGACTTCGTGGAGATGTTCGTGGGGGTGGGAGCGGCCCGGGTCAGGGACATGTTCCAGAAGGCTAAGCAGAACGCCCCCTGCATCATCTTCATCGACGAAATCGATGCCGTGGGGAGGAAACGGGGCGCCGGGATCGGAGGGGGCCACGACGAGCGCGAGCAAACCCTGAACCAGTTGCTGGCGGAGATGGACGGTTTCGAGTCCAACACCGGGGTGATCGTCTTGGCGGCTACCAACCGCCCCGATGTCCTGGATCCAGCGCTCCTCAGGCCAGGTCGGTTCGATCGCAAGATCGTGGTCCCCCGGCCGGATCTGCGGGGACGGGAGGCGATCCTGCGAGTCCATACCCGGGACAAGAAGCTGGCCCCGGATGTGGACCTCAAGGTCCTCGCCCAGCGCACACCCGGTTTCTCCGGAGCGGACCTCGCCAACCTCTGCAACGAGGCCGCCCTGCTAGCGGCCCGCAAGAACAAGGAATGGATCGAGATGGAGGATTTCGAGGAAGCCCTGGACCGGGTCCTCATGGGGCTGAAGCGTCAGGGGATGTATATCTCCGAGAAGGAGAAGCGGATCATCGCTTACCACGAGTCCGGTCACGCCCTCTTGGGGAAGCTTCTCCCCAACGTGGACCCCATTCACAAGGTCTCCATCATCCCCCGGGGAGAGGGGGCGCTGGGGGTGACGGTGCCCCTTCCGGCGGAGGACCACTACATCCTCACGAAGTCGGAACTCCTCGATAGGATCACCATGCTCTTCGGGGGACGGGCCGCCGAGGAGCTGGTGACCGGTGAGATCTCCACCGGTGCCGCCGACGATATCAAGAAAGCGACGGAACTGGCGAAGAAGATGGTGGTGGAGTACGGGATGTCCGAGGAGGTGGGGCCTCTGAGTTTGGCCGAGGACCGGGTGAACGTCTTCCTGGGAGAGGAGATCGTGAAGAGCGAGGAGCACTCCGAGGAGCTGAACGCGGCCGTGGACCGGGAGATCCGTCGGATCCTGGACCACTGTTACCAGCGGGCCCGGGACCTCGTATCGGCCCACCGAGAGGCTCTGGACCGATTGGCTCAGGAGCTTCTGGCCCGGGAGACCCTGGACAGCGCTGATATAGACAGGATCCTTGCCGATCTCATCCCGGCCCCGGCCACCGGTTGAGGCCACGGCCTGAGCTTGGGGCACGAAATGGACATCCCCCTGTACCAGGTGCCATGACGGTTATGTCCAGACTCTCCTGGTCACACTTGGATCGCTGGAAGTCGGTTGAGGG
>CAYTCK010000009.1:0-21651 GCA_964436445.1 uncultured Thermotogaceae bacterium
GGTTTGGATAGCTTGAGAAGATGGCTTTGGTCCTTCGCTTGGTTCCATAACCTCCTGCAAGATGCCTCTACTTAACAGGGCCCAGTTTCGAGGTGTTGCGGGAGGGCACATTGGCAATTAGACTTTTAGATTAAAAAGGGAGGTGCTATGGGGGAACCCCTGATCCTCCTCACCAATGACGACGGTTATCTCGCCCCTGGTCTCCTGGCTTTGCGGGAGGAATTGGAGGAAGTAGGGGAAGTATGGGTCCTCGCTCCTGACCGCAATTGGTCCGCTGCCTCCCGCACCCGGGTCTTCCACAAGCCCCTCCGGGTAAGCCCGGTGCGCCTGCCCGATGGGGTGATGGTGCATATCACCAACGGCTCACCCTCAGATTGTGTTTCCTTGGCTCTCCTGGGCCTCGCGCCCCGACGGCCGGATGTGGTGGTGGCCGGGATCAACGCCGGGGCGAACCTAGGGCGGGATGTCACTTATTCCGGCACCGTGGCTGCCGCCATGGAGGCCGCTCAGGAGGGGATCTTAGCCATGTCTGTCTCCCAGGATCTCGGGCCCGAGGAGGAGGGCGAGGAGAAGGTTCCGGATTACCACACCGCTGCCAGGATCGCTCGGGAAATCCTTCGCAAGCTCCTGGAGGATCGCCCACTTCCCCCGGGGACCCTGCTCAACGTCAATGTGCCATTTGAGAAGCCCAAGGGCATCAAGCTCACCCGTTTGGGGACCAGCATCTGGCGGGATTACTTGGTCAAAGGGAAGGACCCTCGGGGTCGGGATTATTATTGGCTCGCCGGGGAGTTGATGGCCTCTCCGCCGCCGGGAGAGGAAGACACCGACGTCTGGGCTGTCTTCTCCGGTTACGTGTCCATCACCCCCTTACAGCTCGATCTCACCGACCACCGGCTTCTGGAGGAGCTACGGAGCTGGGAGCTCAGCCTCAAGTTGCCCTGAGGATGGTCCAGATCCCCACAGCGATGAAAAGCGCCCCTGCTCCGTAATGCAGAGACCGGATCGCTCCCTGGGGGAGGAAACGGTGGACGATTCCCCCGAGGAGCGCTGCCAGCGCGGTGCTCAACACCAGGGCGAGGCTCGCTCCCAGAAAGACGCTCCGAGGTCCTCTGGTGGCCGCCAAGGAAAAGACAGCGAGCTGGGTCTTGTCTCCCAACTCGGCCAGGAACACGGTGATGAAGGCAATCAGTATACCTTCCCAAGGCATGGCGGCGTTATTTATAGACCGTGAGCCGTCCCGGGACAAACGAGCCCAGGGGGCTTATCATGCAGGAAGGAAAGGAGGTGGTTTGATGCGCATCGTCTGGCTGGCGCTGCTTTTTCTCGTGGGGTGGTCGTCCCTCGCTATCCCCCCCTATCCGGCACCCACGGTGAAGGCGACGGTTGTCCGCGTGGTGGATGGGGACACGATCGAGGTCCAGGTAACAGATGTCGCCGAAGGGGCACCTTCGGACATCGCCCCGGGCGAGCGTCTCACCGTCCGCTACATCGGGGTGGACGCGCCCGAGCTCTCCCAGGAGAACGGCCCCCTGGCCCAAAGCTTGAACGCCTTCCTGGTGGAAGGGAAGGACGTCTACCTGGAATTCGATGAGGCCTTGAGGGATCAATACGGCCGTTATCTCGCCTACGTTTACCTCGATCCCCGGGGATATCTTATGGTGAACTTGATCTTGGCCTCCACCTCCGTCATCGCCGCGCGGCAGGACCCGGACACCCCGCGGTATAACCTCCTCTTCGCTCACGCCGATGCGACCCCCGTCCCGGAGGGTCCCGGTGAGCTCCCCGTGGTGAGCTGGGACCAGGCGGCCTCCCACGTGGGACAGAGGGTCTGTGTTCGAGGGAAGGTGGCCAGCGTGGGGACGAGCCGCCATGGTGATGTCTTCCTCAACCTGGGCAACCCCTATCCCAACCCCAACCGGTTCACCGTCTTCATCCCCTCCCGCTTCGTGGGGCGGTTCGAGGCCGTGTTTGGGAGACGCTTCTGGCGGGAGCTCCTGGGGAAGACGGTGGAGGTATGCGGCGAGGTCCGGCTCTACAAGGGTGTGCCCGAGATCCAGGCCACCGATCCCTCCCAGCTCAGGATCCTGGAGTGAGGTTCAGTCTTGGGGGATCACTAACACCGGACAGGGAGCGTTCTCGATCACCCGTTCGGTCACCGGCCCGATGAGGATCCTCCTGGGGCCGCGGTGCCCTACCTTGCCGATGATGATCAGATCCACACCCTCGGACCTCGCCAACTCCACGATCACCTTGGGCGGCGTCCCCTGGGCGATGGTCCCCTGAAACTCCACCCCTTCCTTCCGAGCCAGCTCCTCCATGTACCCCAACGCGTTCTCCCCCTCCCGGCGGAACGACTCCTCCACTTCCTGAGTATCCTTCTTGAGGAAGGCCGAGAGAAGCTTAGCATTGTCGGTGTCCACGACATAGAGCCCCAGCACCGAGAACCCAAGGGCCTTGGCCAGGTGGATGCCGTATTCGGCAGCCTGCATGGACCACCGAGAGGCGTCCACCGGAATGAGGGCCTTGTTGAACGGCTTTTCCATCTCTATCCCCCCTTCTCGCCCCGCTTCTTCAGGAGCTTCATCTGGAAGATAGTCTCCCGTTCTGTCTCCTCCAGCCGGCCTTCGATGTAGTGGATCGTCTCCTCGTAGTTAGGGATGAAGATGTTCTCCAGGGCGTTCACTCTACGTTGGGTCTTCTTGAGCTCCACCGCCAGATGCCAAGCGGCCCGCTCCACCTCGGCCAGACGCAAAATCACCTCCAGGGCGTTGTGAAACCGGCGCAGGGCCTCGTCCAGGGTATGGGAAGTCCCCAGGAGGCCGAACTGGGGCTGTAGCTCCAGGATCTGCCGTTCCAGGAGGGGGATGGGAACCCCCATGACGCTCCTCTCCTGCAGCGTGATCCGGGCCTCAGCAGCGCAGGCCAAGGCCGCCCGGCGCACCTGATCCCTCCCAAGCTCCACCACCGCCTCCCGCAGCGCTCGGTACGCCTGGGCCAGCGCCTCGTTCGCCCGCTGCCGGCAGGCCTCGGCGTCGTCGATGATGTGCAGGAGCTCGCTCACCAACACCTCCCGCTTCTCCTCCAAGAGGTCGTGGCCGCTCCTGGCGATGGCCAGCTGCTCTTTCAGCTCCAGGAGGCTCGATTTTGTAGGAGGAACGTTCAGTATCATCCTTTCACTCCCATGGGTGGTAGTACTTCTCGATCTGTTCCCGCTTCAGCCGGGGGAGTTCCTCCACCGGCAGGAGCCCCAAGGCCTTCCACCCCAGATCCAGGGTTTCCTCGATGGTGCGGTTCGCGTCCCCCTGGTTCAGGAACTCCTGCTCGAAGAACTCCCCGAAGCGGAGGTACTTCTTATCGACGCTGGAGAGCTCCTCCTCCCCGATGATGGCGGCGATGTTGCGGATCTGTTGCACCCGGGCGTAGCTGGCATAGAGCTGGTTGGCGAGGTTGGGATGGTCCTCCCGGGTGTACCCCTCCCCGATCCCGTCCTTCATCAGGCGGGAGAGGGAGGGGAGCACGGCGATGGGGGGATAGATCCCCTGCTGGTGGAGCTTGGGGTCCAGGACGATCTGGCCTTCGGTGATATAGCCGGTGAGGTCCGGCACGGGGTGGGTGATGTCGTTATTGGGCATGGTGAGGATGGGGATCTGGGTGATGGAGCCCTTGGAACCCTCTATCCTTCCAGCCCGCTCGTAGATGGAAGCGAGGTCGCTGTAGAGGTAGCCGGGATAGCCCTTGCGGGTGGGGACATCCCCCCGGGCGGTGGCCACTTCCCGCAGGGCCTCACAGTAGTTGGTCATGTCGGTGAGGATCACCAGCACGTGTTTATCGCAATCGAAGGCCAGGTACTCGGCCACGGTGAGGGCCACCCGGGGGGTGATGGTCCGCTCGATGGAGGGGTCGTCGGCCAGGTTGAGGAACATCACCACGTTCTCCAGGGACCCAGATTCACGGAAACTTTCCTGGAAGAAGGCGGCCTCGTCGTGCTTCACCCCCATGGCGGCGAACACGATCACGAACTCCGACTCCTCGCCGGGAATGGTCGCCTGGCGCACGATCTGGGCCGCGAGGCGGTTGTGGGGGAGGCCGCTGGTGGAGAAGATGGGGAGCTTCTGCCCTCGGATCAGGGTGTTCATCCCATCGATGGCGGAGATCCCCGTTTGGATGAAGTTCTCCGGGTAAAGGCGGCTGGCAGGATTGATGGGAGAGCCGTTGATATCCCGCTCCTCTCCCCCGATGGGTGGTGGTCCCCCGTCGATGGGCCGGCCGGTGCCATCGAAGACGCGGCCCAACATCTCCTCCGAAACCTTCACCGTCATGGGCTCCCCGGTGAACCGCACCCGGGCCCGCTTGGTGGAGATGTCTCCTGTGCCCTCGAAGACCTGGATCACGGCCCGATCCCCGTCCACGATCAGGACTCGGCCCCGCCTCACCTCCCCGGAGGAGGTCACCACCTCGGCGATCTCCCCGTAGCCCACGCCCTTCACCCCGCGGACGAAGACCAGGGGGCCGCTCACTTCCTCCACCCCGAGGTACACCCGTCGGCTGGCCACGGCCATCAGGTCCTCACCTCCCTCGGCCGGGGGATCTCCTTCTCCAGGGCTTCGAACTCGGCATCCATTCGCCGCCGCAGAGCCTCCAGCTCCTCCACTTTGTCGTTGGGGATCTCGTGACGGGCTGCGAGGAGGGCCCGGTTTACCTCCATCTCCTGGATCCGATAGATGGGCAGTCCCTGCCGCACAAGGTCCCGGGCCCGATCCTCATAGTGCATCAGGAGCTCCAGGAGTTTCAGTTCCTTCTCCGGGGTGGAGTAGCGATCGATGGGGTCCAGGGCGTTCTGCTGGAGGAAACCCTCCTTGATCATGGCCGCGACATGCAGGACGAGGCGCTGCTCGTCGGGTAGGGCATCGGGGCCGATGATCTGCACGATCTTCTGGAGCTCGTTCTCCTGGGCCAGGATGGAGAGGGCCCGCTGCCGGAGCTTCCGCCAATCCACCCCGTACTTCTCCTGCCACCAGGGGGCGATATCGTCCACGTACTCGCTGTAGGAATCGATCCAGGAGACGGCCGGGAAGTGGCGGGCGAAGGCGAGCCTCTTGTCCAAGGCCCAGAACGCGCGGACGAACCTCTTGGTGTGTTGGGTCACCGGCTCGGTGAAATCGCCCCCGGGAGGGGAGACGGCACCGATGATGGTGACGGAACCGTAGCGGTCCTCCGCCACCTTGCCGTAGCCGGCCCGCTCGTAGAACTCCGCCAGCCGGGCCGGGAGGTACGCCGGGAAGCCCTCCTCCACCGGCATCTCCTCCAGGCGCCCGGCGATCTCCCGCACCGCCTCGGCCCAGCGGGAGGTGGAGTCGGCCATCAGGGCCACGTGATACCCCATGTCCCGGAAATACTCGGCGATGGTCACCCCGGTGTAGACGGAGCTCTCCCGGGCGGTGACCGGCATGTTGGAGGTGTTGGCGATGAGGATGGTCCGCTCCATCAGAGGCCGGCCGGTGCGGGGGTCCTGGAGCTTCGGGAACTGGCGCAGGACATCGGTCATCTCGTTGCCCCGCTCACCGCAGCCGATGTAGATGATCACGTCGGCATCGGACCAGGAGGCGAGCTGATGTTGGAGCACGGTCTTTCCGGCCCCAAACCCACCTGGGATGGCTGCGGCCCCGCCCTTTGCCAGGGGGAAGAAGATATCCAGGACCCGCTGTCCAGTGATCAGAGGCACCGAGGGAGCGAGCCGCTCCTTGAGGGGATGGGGGCGCCGCACCGGCCAGCGGCGCATGAGCTTCACCTCCCGCTCCCCCTCGCCCGTCGCGATGACGGCGATGGTCTCGGTGACGGTGTACTCGCCCTCGGGAGCGATCCGCACGACCTTCCCCTCCATCCCCTCGGGGACCACGATCCGGTGCTCAAGGAGCGGCGTCTCCTGCACCGTCCCCAGGATGTCCCCGGGCTTCACCTCCTCTCCCGGCGAGACTTTGGGGACGAAGGGCCATTTCCGCTCCCGATCCAGGGTGGGGACCTGAAGGCCCCGGCGCAGGAAAGCACCCTGCTTCTCCCGCATCACGTTTAAGGGACGGCCGATCCCGTCCAGGACCTGCCCCACCAACCCCGGACCGAGCTCCACCGCCAGGGGGCTCCCGGAGCGGTAGACGGGCATCCCGGGTTTGATGCCGGTGGTGTCTTCGTAGACCTGGATCGTGGCCACGTCCCCCTCCAGGGCGATGATCTCCCCAGCCAGGCGTTCCTCGGACACGTAGACCAGCTCCATCATGCTGGCATCGGCCATCCCCGAGGCCTTGACCACGGGTCCGTTGATGTATACCACCATGCCGCTAGCCTCCTCGGACATCAGCCATCACCCCCTTTCGCCGGGGAGAAGACTCTCTCCTGGAGGAGCTGCTCCAAGCGGGGGCGTAGCTCCCGCAGAACCTGGGAAAGGGAACCGTCGAACTGGACCCCCCTCTCCGGGAGCTCGACGATGATCCCACCCCGGATATCGCCTTCCCGGAATTCCACCTCCCCGATCCCCACCTCCGCCAGGGACCGGGCGATGGCCTCCCGGTAACGTCCCAAGTCCTCCCGGGAGAGGTAGACGGTCACCTTCGCCTCTCCCTCGGTGGCCACGGCGGCCCGGGCGAACTCCACGAGGCCCCGCAGGTACTCCGGTCCGCCCGACCGACAGCGCTGCAGGAGCTCGGCCTCCAGGGAGGAGAGGAGATCGGACACGATGGCTGCCTTCTTCGCCAGGAGTTCCTCCTTGAGTTCCAGCTCAGCCTGGGAGACGAGGCGCCTGTGGACACGCTTTATCTCCTCCAACCCCGCACGGACGAGCTCCTCCTCCCTGGCCACGGCCTCTGCCTCCGCCCTACGGACGAGCTCACCCGCTCGCCTCTCCGCCTCCTCTACCTCCCGGGCGGCCCGCTCCTTGGCCTTCTGGAGCACGTGTTCCACCAGAGCCTTGAGGTCACCGCTCACCCTGATCTCGGTCATAGCCGCACCCCGATGGCGCCCACGATGAACTCCTTGATGCTCTCCTCGGCCAGGGGCCCCTGGGGGCCGGGGATCTGCACCACCAGGGGGAACTCCTTCGAGCCCTGGAGTTCCGCCACCAGATCCGGTGCCTGGGCCGCCACCCGGTCCTCGATGAGGATCAGGGCCATCTCCGGATCGGCGAACCGTTCCCTAAGCACCCGGCGCACTTCATCGGGCCCCGTGGGGTTATCGCCCGGGATCCCCAGGAGCCTGAACCCAAGCACCGTCTCCTCGGAACCTATGACGCAGATCCTTTCCCTGGCCACGGCTCTCTTCTCAGATCCGCCCCAGGATCATGATGGAGATCACGATCCCGTAGATGGCGATCCCCTCGGCCAGACCCACGTATACCAGCGTCAGGCCGAATAGCCCCGGCTTCTCCGCTACCGCACCGATGGCCGCGGCCCCCACGTTGGAGAGGGCCCACCCCGCTCCCAGGGAGCTTCCCGCGGTGGCCAGGGCGGCTCCCAGGAGGGCGAGCCCTTTCCCCATCGAGGTCTGGGGCGGGGCTGCCTGCCCTGTTGTCTGGGCGACGGCCTGGGGATGGTAAGCGATGAGTACGAAAGCGATGATCCCTATGCTGGCCAGGAAGACGAGGCCGTTGAAAGCCAGGAACCCATAAACGAGCTTACGCATGGCTTACCTCCTTCCCGCGTTGGATCAACAGGCGGAAGGGACGGAACGGGACCCCTTCCGCCTCGAAGAATTTGGAGAAGAATTCGTAGAACTCAAGTCGCAACACCTGTATGGCCACGATCCCCCCCTCGAGGACGAGGATCAGGAGGTTGCCCCCAGCCACGAGGAGTCCATAGATGATACCGCTTCCCGGCAGGGAACGGAGCATGTCCGCTACCTGGAAGATGGCCAGGGACAGGGCCACGTGGTTCAACGCGAACGCCGCCACCCGGATGAAGGAGAGGGTGTTACTGAAATAGACGATCAGGGTCTCGAAGAGGTCCACGGCGCTGATGAAGAAGATAAGAACCCGGGAGCCCTCGTCCCCGCGGTGGCGCAGTTCCCAAATGAGCTTCCCCGCGGTCATGAGGAACAAGGGAGCGAGGATCAAAACGAGGTTCAGGACGGAGAAGCCTCGGGAAAGCCCCAGGGAGAGGAGCCCCGAAAGGTAAAACCACAATCCCAAGATCCCGAACCGCTCCCTCAGGAGCTCCCCCAGGCGGGCTTGGAGGAGTTTCGCCCCGATGTTGGCCAGGATCCCCACCACGATCACCCCGGCCCCGATGGCGATGGCGTAGAGGAGCAACCGGTCGATGGCATCCATGGGGTGGAACCACAGGGCGGGGATGATGTCCTCGTACCCGAAGAAGCTCCCGTAGAGCACCCCAAAGACCATGGACGAAAGCCCCACCGGCAAAAGCAGCGCCCCGATCCGGCGCAACCCCGGCCGTCCGGAGAACGTCCGCAGGAAAAGGCCTAGAAGGAATAGAACCACCCCGTGCCCCAGATCCCCGAACATCATCCCGAAAAGCCCCACAAAGAGGAGCGAGAAGAGCACCGTGGGGTCGAAGCCTCCGTAGCGGGGGAGCCCGTAGAGCCGTACCAAGGCCTCGAATGGCTTTAAGGGACGGGGGTTCCGGAGCTCCGTTGGTACCGGAAGGCCATCCCGGTCCACGGCCATCCGGTAGGGGATCTCCTGGGCTTCCAGGACCCACTCCTTCTTCCCCCGCACCGCCCGCTGCAACCCCGAAAGCTCCCTTTTCGGGACCCAGCCGGTGACCAAGGCTACCTCCCGCGTCTCCCCCCCGAGCCCCCGGGCCTCCAGGACGGCAGCGTTCACCTTCAGGAAATCCCCGAGCTCCTCGGCCCTTGCCCGGCGCCATTCCTCGAAGCGGGCCTCCTCCTCCCGAAGCACTTCCAGCCTTTTGCGTAGCTCCTTCCGGCGCTCCTCAAGGAGCAACAAGGCTTCCTGAGGCTTGCCGTGGAGTTCCTCCGGGAGCTCTAAGGGGCGGAACAGGGCCGCCTCCAAGGCCTTTCGAACCTCATCCAAATGCTCCCGCAGGCACACCACCAGAAGCTGCACCCGGTGCCGATGGCGCCGGTAGGGGAGGAGGAGGTGGGGATAGCGGTGGAGGCTTCGCTCCAAGGCCTGGAAGCGGTAATCGGGCATGGTCCCCGCCAGGACCGCGAACCGTCTCAGCTTGAGGAGGTCCCCGATGTCCACTTCCAGGGGTGAGAGGAGCCGGAGGTGGGCTTCCTGGATCCGCAGGTGCTCCAGTTCCCGTTCCAGAGTCCTCCTCCGCTCCTGCAGGGAGCGCTCCTTCTCCCTGGCCTTCGCGAGCTCCTTCTCCAGGGGCTCGAGCCTCGTGGCGAGCTCATCCGGGGGGAGGGGCGAGGCCCTGGGATCGGAGAGGGGCCCCTCCAGGTCTACCTTGAGCACCGAGGCCGCCTCTCGGAGCCGGGAAAGAAGGGAGGAGAGATCGACGAAGCTGAGTCTGTCCCGCAGGTCCTCTATCCGCTGCACGCCCTCGGGATGCAAGCCCCCGAAGCGGCCCACGGCATTCCAGAAGGAGGTGAGATCCTCCTTGGGGAGGAAAAGGTACACCCGATACATCTTCTCGGTGACGAACACCGCTAGACTCTCACCCCCTTCCCCTCCAGGAGCCGGATGAGCCGCCGCAACTCGATCTCCTTCAGGTAAACGTAGCCCACCACGATCCCCATGCCGAAGGGCGCCGTGGCGAATGCCCGTCCCACCTTTGAGAAGAGGTCCCTATCGAAGAGCTCCCCCAAGGCACCGAGATCCAACTCCTCCATCCGGGAGATCTCCTCCCGGATCCCCGGCCCCAGGAAACGAGCGATCCCCCGCCACCCGGCGGGATCCTCCACGATTCGCCGCAGCTCTTCCTGGGATATCAGGAGGCGGAAGTCCGGCAGGACCCCCACCATCTCCGGGAAGGAAAAACCATATCCTTTCAAACGGAAGCACCAGAGGAAGAGCTCCTTTGCTACCCGGTTCCGGAGTATAAGCACCACATCCGGTTTCGATTCGCCCAGATAGTGGATGAGGTGCTCCAGGTAAAGCGAGTCCAGGCTAGCCTCATAGGGAAAGGTCTCCCTTCGATCCCCCACCTGTTGGTGTACCGCCTCGATTCGCCGGGCGTAGTCCGACCAGGGCAGGGCCTTCGCCAAAGCCTCGATCCCAGGGACATCGAGGAGGGCCTTGTAATCCACCTTCTCCCAAGGAAGCTCATGTAGCAAGGGTTCCACCTCTTCCCGGGGAAGCTCCCGGATCTTGGCGCGGACGATGAGCTTCAAGTTCTCCACACGCCAATGGGCGAGCACGGCCCCCAGCAGCTCCTTGTCCCTACCTCGCAGGGAGAGGAAAAGAGGGGCCACGTCCTCCCAGAAGCCGCGGCGCAATCCCTCCAAGACCGGCTCTTCCTGAAGATAAGGGGCGTAAAGCGTTCCCCGTAACCGCTCCAAAAGCGCCTCCCGGGGTTCACTCTCCAAGGCCCGGAGCTCCTCATCGGAAAGCATTCGGGAAAGCTTCGCCCTGATCTTCGCCAGGTGGTAGGCCGACACCTCAGCCTCCCCGAAAGAGAGGCACCTCCTTCAGAAGTTCCTCCAGGATCCTTTCCTTATTCCGCCGATAGCCCTCATCCAGGGCAGCAAGGAGCTTCCGGTGCTCTTCCCTGAGGGCGGTGATCTCCGCCTCGGCCTTCCGCGTCTCCTCGTCCCGGAGCTCTTCCAGCCGCTCCCTGGCCCTCTTCTCGGCCCGGGCGAGGAGCTCATCCCTTTTGCGCTCGGCGGCCGACAGGATCTCCGCCGCCTTCCTCTTTCCCTCCTCCTCGATTTTCTGGGCCTCCTCCTCGGCGGAGAGGATGGCCCGCAAGTATTTCTCCACCATGGGTTTCCTCCCGAACGCGCGAACCCAAAGATCATACGCTTCCCGTCCGAGGGGGCAAGTTTTGCGGCTGTGGGATCATCGGGGTATATTCCTTTTCGGGGAAAATAAGATGGCAAAAGGGTTTGACGCCCTGATCCTCGCCTGGGGGAGCGGGGAAAGGATGCGCTCCAAGCATCCCCCTGTCCTCCATCCTCTAGGGGGGCTTCCCTTGATCCACTGGGTCCTGGAGACGGCGCTCTCCCTGGGGCCGGAACGGATCGTGGTATTGACGGACCGAAGCGAGGTGGGGGAGGCCCTCTCCGGCCAGCCGGTGATCACCGTTCAAGGCACATGGTCTTCAGGAAGGGAAGGTTTTCTCTCTGTCAGGGGGGCCCTCCAGGCCCCCCGTTTTCTTGTGGTCCCCGGCGATCTCCCCTTGGTCCCCAAGGAAGCCCTGGAGGGGCTTCTGGAACACCACCTCCGGGCTGGGTCCCTTATCTCTCTCCTTTCATATGTCCCAAGGGGTTCGGAAGGGGGACATCTCTGGGTGATCCGGGATGAGGGTGGCCGTCCGCGGGAGGTCCGGCCCGGGGCGTCCCCAAGCGCGGAGGCGTGTTCCGAGGTTTATCTCTTGGAGAACGCCCCCGAGGTCTGGGAGGCCCTGGGGAGCGTACCTCAGGAGGAAAGCCCCGATGAACTCCTGGGAAAGCTCGTTGCCGCCCTCCATCCCCGCACTGCTTCTCTGACTTGGCCCGGGGAGCGGGAGCTACGGAGGATAGGAGACCGCTGGGACCTCTCCCAGGCTGAAGCTTGGCTGCGGGAGCGCACGGCCAGACGGCTGGCCCTGGAGGGGGTTACGGTAGTGGACCCCCTCCACACCTACATCGGGCCCAAGGTGAAGGTGGGGGAGGATACCACCATCCTCCCCGGGAGCCACCTCCTGGGGGAGACCCGTGTCGGCTCCGATTGCCTCATCGGCCCGGATGCCTACCTCGCCGATACGGAGGTGGCCAGCGGCGCCAGGATCTGGTACTCGGTGCTGGAGGGAGCGTGGGTAGGGGAGGGGGCACGGATCGGCCCCTACGCGCACCTGCGCCCTGGGGCGCGGATCGGAAGGGGGGCCCGCATCGGTAACTTCGTGGAGATAAAGAACGCTGAGCTCGGGGAGGGTGTACGGGCTGGGCACCTGGCCTACATCGGCGACGCCGAGGTGGGTCCGGGGACGAACATCGGCGCCGGGACCATCACCTGTAACTACGACGGGGTGAAGAAACACCGCACGGTGATCGGAAAGTGGGCCTTCATCGGCTCCAACACCGCCCTGGTGGCCCCAGTGACCGTGGGGGAAGGGGCGGTGGTGGGGGCGGGATCGGTGATCACCGAGGATGTTCCCCCCTATGCCTTGGCCTTGGGGCGGGCCCGCCAGGTGATAAAGCCGGATTGGGCACGGAAAAGGAGGGGCGGTGACCAGACTTAGGATCATTTCGGGCAGGGCCCATCCGGACCTCGCCCTCCGGGTGGCTGAGCTTCTGGCACAGCGGATGCACAAGGGATTGGATGAGATCTGGTGTGAAACCGATATCAGGCGCTTTCCCGACGGAGAGATCTACGTCCACGTGAAGAAGACCGTGCGCAGGAAGCACGTCTTCGTCGTCCAGCCAACCTGTCCTTCGGAGCTCGATGGCCGGCCCACCTCGGTGAACGACAACCTGATGGAGCTCCTGCTCCTCATCGATGCCCTGAAGCGGGCCTCGGCGGAGGAGATCGGCGCGGTGATCCCCTACTTCGGCTACGCCCGCCAGGATCGGAAGACCGAGGGCCGGGTACCCATCTCCGCCAAGGTGGCGGCCAACCTCATCCAGGACAGCGGGGCCACCCGGGTGTTGGCCATGGAGCTCCATGCCAGCCAGATCCAGGGGTTTTTCGATATCCCCCTGGACCACTTGCGCACTGATCACCTCTTCGCCGACCATATCAAGGAGAGACATCCGGATTGGATCCCGAACCTCGTGGTCGCCTCCCCGGACATCGGGGGGGTGTTCCGGGCGCGGCGGGTGGCGGAGCGGCTCCACCGCCCCTTGGCCGTGGTAGCCAAGCGACGGGACGAGCGGAAGGGGGAGTTGGAGGTGATGCACGTCATCGGGGACGTGGCCGGGATGGATGTTTTGATCGTGGACGACATCATCTCCACTGGCAGCACGCTCCTGCGGGCAGCTGAGGCCCTCTACAAGGCCGGCGCCCAGCGGGTCTTCGCCGCCTGCACCCACGGCGTCTTCGCTGGGGATGCCCTGGAGCGCCTGGAGCGTTCGCCCTTGAGGGCCCTGATCGTCACGGATACCATTCCCCAACGTCGCGCCCTAGAGCAATCCCACAAGATCGAGGTGATCTCCGTGGCCGAGGAACTGGCAGAGGCCATCTATCGGATCTACACTGGGAGATCCGTGAGCGAACTCCTGGTGCGCACCCGTTAGGAGGGAGGAATGAAGATCGTAGCGCGGATCCGTTCGCCCAAAGAAAAGCCCAGGGCCCTCAGACGTCAGGGGCTCGTCCCCGGCGTGGTCTATGGACCCCACATACAGAGCACGCCCATCGCCGTGGAGTACAAGACCCTGGAGCGGCTGGTGGCCCAGATCACCCGCTCCACTCGCCTGGAGCTGGAGTACGATGGCGAGAAGCATTTCGTGTTCATCAAGGAGCTCCAGCGGGATCCCATCACCGACAGGTTCCTGCACGTCGATTTCTACGCCCCGGAGCCGGGTCAGATCATGTCGTTGGATATCCCGATCCGCCTGGTGGGTACCCCGGAGGGTGTGAAGGCCGGAGGGCTCTTGGAGCATATCCACGAGGAGATCCCAGTAGAGGGGCCGTTGGAGGCCATCCCTCCCTACCTGGAGGTGGATATCTCCCAGCTCGGTTTGGACGAAGCGCTGCTTGTGAAAGACCTCTCCCTCCCGGAAGGCCTGCGGGTCCTACTCCCTGAGGACGAGGCCATCGTCACCATCCTCCCGCCCAAGGTGGTGGTGACCGAGGAGGAGGCGGCTGAAGAGGTCGCTGAGGAGACCGCCGAGGGAGCTGCCCCGGCCGAGGGAGAAGAGGAGGAAGGGACGTCTTGAGGGCGGTGGTGGGCCTGGGGAACCCGGGCCCGGAGTTCGCCTTGACCCGACATAACATCGGGTTTTGGGTGGTGGACCTCCTGGGGGAAAGGGATCCTTGGGAGGTCCGTCGCTTTGTCTGGGGGGAGGTCCGCCGTTCCCGGGAGCGCTTACTTCTTAAACCCCTCACCTATATGAACAACTCGGGGGAGGCACTGGGGGAGTTCCTGCGTATCTATCCCCTGGAACCCAGGGATATCCTCGTTGTCTACGATGATGTGGACATCCCTGTGGGGGAAGTGCGCTTGCGGGCCCGGGGAGGCGACGGGGGGCACAAGGGGATGCGCTCGGTGATCGCCGCCCTGGGGACCCAAGATATCCCCCGGCTGCGGGTGGGGATCGGACCCTGTCCCGAAGGTGTAGACATGGTGGAGTTCGTCCTCTCCCGGCCCCCAGAGGAGGAGCTGCAGCGACTCATGCGTGCCGCCTCCTTCGCCGCCGAGGTGGCGTGGGCCTTCTTGGAAGGGGGATATCCCGGGGCCCTGCGGGCCTATTCCCGGGGGATTTCGGCCGCTAGGGGGGTATAATTTGGACGAAGAGTTCGCCATGTACGAAAAATTTTCCCGTGAAGCGATGAGATGGCTTGCGGCCTCCCAGGACGAGGCCGAGGAATGGCGCCACCGCTACGTGGGGACCGAGCACCTCCTGCTCGCGGCCCTGCGCTTGGAAAACCTCTCGGTGTACCGTTTCCTTTTGGAGCACGGCCTCACCTACGAGCGGGTAGCCAGGATCATCGAACGCCAGAAGGGGCGAGGGAAGATCCACGTGCCCCAGGAGAACCTGGAACCAACCCAGAGGCTGCGCAAGGTGATGAAGATCGCTTTCGAGGAGGCCAAGCGCCACGGCTCTGAGTACATCGAGCCGGAGCACTTGCTCTTCGCCATCCTCCGGGAGGGTCAAGGCACGGCGGCGGAGATCCTCCGGGCCCATGGGGTGGACCTGCGGGCGGCCAAGGCTTACTTCCACCCCCGTCAGGCCTCCAGGATCCGTACTGCTCACGCGAAGAGACTCCCCGGGGAGCTGGGGGAGTTCGGTCGAAATCTGGTGGCTGAGGCGGAGATGGGGCTCCTGGATCCGGTGATCGGCCGGGAGCGGGAGCTGGAGCGGGTGATCCAGATCCTCTGCCGGCGCAAGAAGAACAACCCCGTCCTCATCGGCGAGGCCGGGGTGGGGAAAACCGCCATCGTGGAGGGCCTGGCCCAGAAGATCGCCGCTGGGGACGTGCCCATGGCCTTAGCGGATAAGGAAATCGTGGAGCTGGATATCGCGGGGATCGTGGCCGGGACCAAGTACCGGGGCGAGTTCGAGCAGCGCTTAAAGAACATCCTCAACCGAGTCATGGAGTCCGACAATATCATCCTCTTCATAGACGAGATCCACACCGTGGTGGGCGCGGGCGGGGCCGAGGGAGCCATCGATGCCTCGGCGATCCTCAAGCCCCCCCTCGCCTCCGGGGCGATCCAGTGCATCGGCACGGCCACTCCGGACGATTACAGGAAGACGGTGGAGAAAGACCCCGCGCTCAGGCGCCGCTTCAAGACCGTCTACGTGGAGGAGCCCTCGGTGGAAGAGACGGTGCGGATCCTGAAGGGGCTTCGCGCCCGCTACGAGCAGCACCATGGGGTGCGGATCACCGATGGGGCTCTGTGGCAGGCGGCGCGCCTCGCCGATCGTTACGTGACCGATCAGTTCCTGCCGGACAAGGCCATAGATCTCATCGACGAGACCGCCGCCCGGATCCGGCTGGCGGCCACGGATCTCTCCCCGGAGGCGCGGGAACTGATGGCCGAGATCACCCGCTTAGAGGAAGAAGAGGAGGACGCTGTGGCCCATCAGAATTACGAGCTTGCCGCCAAGCTCCGGGACCAACGCAGCGTTCTCCTGGAGGAGCTACGGCGCCACGAGGAGGAGATGGCGGAAAGTACCGATCCCCCCACGGTGGAAGGCCACCACGTCGCGGAGACCGTCTCCCTCTGGACCGGGATCCCTGTACATCACCTTCAAGAAGAGGACACCGCGAGGCTCGTGCATATGGAGGAGAAGATCCACGAGCGCCTGGTGGACCAGGACGAGGCGGTGAAGGCGGTGTGTCGTGCGATCCGCCGGGCCTACGCCGGGATCAAGGATCCCCGCCGTCCGATAGGGGCCTTCCTCTTCCTCGGTCCCACGGGCGTGGGGAAGACCGAACTCGCCCGGACACTGGCGGAGTTCCTCTTCGGGGACGAGGACGCCCTGATCCGCATCGATATGTCCGAGTACATGGAGCGGTTCTCCGTCTCGCGCCTGATCGGTGCCCCGCCCGGGTACGTGGGCTACGAGGAGGCCGGCGAGCTCACCGAGGCGGTCCGGCGCCGGCCCTATTCGGTGGTGCTGTTCGATGAGATCGAGAAGGCCCACCGGGATGTCTTCAATATCCTCCTTCAGGTGATGGACGATGGCATCCTCACAGACTCCCAGGGACGCAAGGTCTCCTTCCGCCATACCGTCCTCATCATGACCTCCAATATCGGCGGAAAACTCATCACCGACCAGACTTCCCTGGGGTTCGGGACCCAGGAGGCCGAGCAAACCTACCAGGACATGAAGAGTCGTGTGATGTCCGAAGTGAAGAAGTACTTCTCCCCGGAGTTCTTGAACCGCCTGGACGACATCATCGTCTTCCGTCCCCTCACCCGGGAGCAGGTGGCGGAGATCGCGAAACTCCTCCTGCGGAGGCTGCAACGGCGGCTTCAGGAGGAGCATGGGATCGAGCTCGTGGTGGCCGACTCGGCGCTGGATCTTTTGGTGCGCAAGGGGTTCGATCCCAAGTACGGGGCCCGGCCTATGCGGCGGACCATCGAGCGGCTGGTGGAGGATCCCATCGCCGAGAAGATCCTCACCCGGGAGTTCCCCGATGGCTCCACGGTGGTGGTGGAGGCGGCGGGGGAGGGCATGGCTTTCCGGCGCCTCTGACCCATGGCCTATGTCTGCCGGGAGTGTGGTTACCGTTCCCCCAAATGGCTGGGACGGTGCCCGGCCTGTGGGGCCTGGAACAGTTTCGAGGAGCTCCCCGAGGAGCAGGCATCGAGGGGGAGGCAAGCGGGACACCTGAGCTGGCTGGGGGAGGAGCCCAAGCCACTCCCCCAAGTCCCTCCGGCTCCCAAGGAACGTCTCTCCACAGGGTTTCCCGAGATGGATCGGCTGTTGGGGGGAGGCCTCGTCCCCGGGGAGGTAGTGCTCTTCGGGGGGGAGCCGGGGATCGGCAAGTCCACCTTGCTTCTCCAGGTCCTGGCCAACATGGCCCACCGCTACGGGAAGGTCCTCTACGTCTCAGGGGAGGAGTCGGCCTCCCAAGTGAAGCTTCGGGCCGAGCGGTTGGGGATCGTCGAGGAGAGGCTTTTCCTCTTCTCGGAACAGTCCCTTCCCAGGATCGCCGCCGCGGTGGGGGAACTTTCCCCCGTGGCCCTGGTGGTGGATTCCCTGCAGACAGTGGTGGCCCGGGAGGGGGGCGGTGAGGTCGGCGGGGTCCAGCAGGTCCGGGAGGCAGCGGGGGAGCTCGCGCGCCTCTCGAAACTCCAGGGGATGGTCTCCTTCCTCGTCTCCCATATCACCAAAGGGGGGGCCTTCGCTGGCCCGAAGACGGTGGAGCACATCGTGGACGTCACCGTGTATCTCGAGGGCACCCGAGAGGGCGACCTCCGGATCCTGCGCTCGGTGAAGAACCGCTTCGGCTCCACCAACGAGGTGGCGGTGTTCCGGATGGGGGAGCGGGGGATGGAGGAGGTGCGGGATCCCTCGCTTTTCTTCGTCTCCCGGGAGGCCACCGGTAGGGCCGGGTCCGCCATCGTCCCGGTCCTGGAGGGATCGCGGACCATGCTCGTTGAGATCCAGGCCCTGGTGTCCCCCAGCAAGGGATACGGGCCACCCCAGCGGCGGATGGCCGGCTTGGACTTCAACCGGGTTCTCGTGCTTTTGGCCGTGGCGGAGAAGTACCTGGGGGTGCATATCGGGATGTCGGACGTGTACCTGGCGGTGGCCGGGGGGCTCGAGGTGAGGGAGCCGGCCATCGACCTGGGGATCATCGCCGCCACCCTCTCCAGCCTCCGGAACAGGCCCCTGCCGGAAGGGACGGTCGTCCTGGGGGAGGTGGGGCTCTCGGGCGAGATCCGACCGGTACGCAAAGCCTACGAGAGGCTTCGGGAAGTGGCACGGCTGGGGTTCTCCCGGGCGGTCCTCCCCCGCCAGGAGCTCGAAGGAGGCCTGGGTCTGGAAACGGTACCGGTGCGCACGGTGAACGAGGCCATGGAGGCCCTGGGTTTGGCTTAAAATCCCAGGGAAGGGATGCGTAAGGACGAGCAGCGAAAGATACTGGAGCGGACGGCCCCTGGCACTCCCCTGCGGGAGGCACTGGACCGCATCGTTCAGCTGGGGACAGGAGGACTGATCGTCATCGCCGATCGGGAGGTGGTGGCACCGGTGATCTCCGCTGGGTTCGAACTCAACGCCCCCTTCACCCCTCAGTCCCTAGCCGAGCTCTGTAAGATGGACCGGGCAGTTGTTGTGGACGAGGATCTGCGCACGATCCTCTACGCCAACGCCCACCTGGTCCCGGATCCCACCATTCCCTCCGCCGAGACCGGCACCAGACATCGGGTGGCGGAACAGACTGCAAAACAGATCGAGCGGCCGGTGATCGCCATCTCCGAGGAACGAAAAAAGGTCACCATTTACTACAGGGACTGGCGCTACGAGCTCCGGGATCCCCTGGCACTCTCCTCTCAGGTCTCCCAGGCACTCCTGATCCTCGATCGCTACCGCCGGGAGCTCCACGAGCTGTTGACGGAGCTCGCGCCCATGGAGTTCGAGCGCAAGGTACCCCTGGACCATGTCGCCATGGTGATCCAGAAAGCTGTCCAGATGATTCACTTGGAGGAGGAGCTCCAGGGGCTCTTCGTGGAGTTGGGGCGGGAGGCGAAACTCTTCCGTCACCAGCTCCGGGGGCTGATGCACGGGGTACGGGAGACGTTGAAACTGGTGGTCATGGACTTTCGCAAGGACCGCAGGCCACCGGAGGAGCTGGTGAAGGAGATATTGAACCTCGATCCCGAGGATCTCTTGGTGCCTGAGGTGATCCTCAAGATCCTGGGGTACTCGGAAGATGAGCTCGATATCCCGGTTCCCTCACGGGGCTTTCGGATTCTCTCCAAGATCCCCCGGCTCCCACCGTCGGTGATCGAGCGGTTGGTGGAGGAGTTAGGGAGCTTGGACCAAATCGAGCGAGCGAACCGCAGGCAGCTCCAGCGCATAAAGGGGATCGCCGAGACCCGGGCACGGGCGATAAAGACCGGCCTCTCCCGCCTCAGGAACAGGTACCTTTCCGGAGGGCTCGAGTGATGATGGAAGACTTACGTGTGGCCGCCGATTTCCTGCGGAAGATGGGGGAGCCAGAGGTGGCGGTGGTGCTTGGCTCCGGGTTGGGCGATGTCCTCCCCCTTGAGGACGAGGAGGTCGTCGCGTTCACCGATGTCCCGGGCTTCCCCCGCCCCACGGCCCCGGGGCACAAGGGGGAGATCGCCGTGGGGACCATTCAGGGTCGTAGGGTCCTGATCCAGCGGGGCAGGCTTCACTACTACGAGGGTTACTCCCCGGAGGAGGTGGTCTTCCCGGTACGGACCTACGCCCTCCTGGGCGTGAAGGTACTCATCCTCACCAACGCCTCCGGGGGGATCGCCGAGGGGTTGGCCGCCGGGGATCTCGTCCTCATCAGGGATCACATCAACATGCTCGGCTTCAACCCCCTGCGGGGGCCGAATCCCGAGGAGCTGGGCCCGCGGTTCCCGGATATGACCCAGGCCTACGATCCCGAGCTCCGGGAGCTCGCGCACGCGGTAGCACAGGAGCTCGGGATAGAGCTCCGTGAGGGAGTGTACCTCGCCACCATGGGTCCCTCCTACGAGACCCCGGCGGAGATAAAGGCCTTCCGGACGTTGGGAGCGGATCTGGTGGGGATGTCCACCGTGCCCGAGGTGATCGCCGCTCGGCACGCCGGGATGCGGGTGCTCGCTGTTTCCTGCGTCACCAATCTCGCCGCCGGGATGGCCGGGAAACCGCTTTCCCACGAGGAGGTCCTCGAGATCGGCCGCCGGAGGGCGGCGGATCTCGGTCGCCTCCTACGGGCCTTGGTGCCGCGGATACCCCTCCGCTAGCCCCTGGCCTTCCGGATGGCCCCCGCCAGCCGCGAGGAGATCCTGGAGGGGCCGGTCCTGCGGATTATGGCCCGCTTGGGCTGGCCGGCCATGGTCTTTGGGCTCCTCAATACCCTCTACAACCTGGCCGACGCTTTCTGGATAGGTCACCTTCCCGGGGGCGAGGCCGGGGCCTCGGTAGCGGGGATCCAGGCCTCCTGGCCCATCGTTTGGTTCCTGATCTCCTTCGCCGCCGGAGTGGGTGGGGCAGCGGTGAGCGCCTTGGTCTCCCAGTACATCGGCGCCGGCAGGTACGCCGAGGCGAACACTTCCCTGAACCAACTCCTCTCCCTGGGCCTTGTCCTGGGAGTTGGACTGGGGATCCTGGGCTTCCTCTGGGCCGCTCCGTTGGTGCGGATGTTGGTCCCGGTGGAGGCCGTGGCCGAGGCGGCCACGACCTACATCCGCCTTATCTTCCTGGGCCTCCCCTTTCTCTTCATTCCGAGCCTCTTCTATTACGCCCTGGCCGCCGCCGGAGATACCCTCACCCCCATGTTCGTCAACGGGGCCGGCGTTATCCTCAACATCGCCCTCGATCCCTTTTGGATCTTCGGCTGGGGCCCCTTCCCCCGGGAGGGGATCGCTGGGGCCGCCTACGCCACCCTCCTCTCGCAGGGTCTCACCGCCACGGCCTGCCTCTGGGTCCTCTATCGGGGAGTGGGTCACCTGCGGCTCTCTTGGAGGGAACTCAGGCCGCGGCTATCGTGGGCCCTGAAGGCGTTGCGGATTGGCCTTCCGGCTGGTTTAGGAAGCTCCAGCGTGGCCCTGGGGTTCGTGGTCCTCACCGGTCTCATCGGACGGCTTCCCAGGGCGGAGATAGCCCTCGCTGCCTATGGGATCGCGGATAGACTCCTGGGAATCCTCTTTGTAGTGAGCGATGGCCTGAGCACGGGATTCACCACCATGGTAGGCCAGGCCCTGGGGGCAGGACGTTTCCAGCGCGCAGGGGAGGTCGTGAGGAAAGGGATCCTCACCCTTTTTCTCCTCCTGGCCGGTGAGTCCCTGGTGCTCTATCTTCTGCGGCACCCCCTGGTGGCCATTTTCATCCCGGGACGAGAGGACGTCATCGCCGAGGGAGCCCGCTTCATCAGCATCTTCTCCGTGGGGATGCCCTTCCTGGGTCTCTTCTTCGCCGCCAGCGCCGTCTACCGAGGGGCAGGCCACAACGTGCCTACCATGGTGCTTGGGATCCTCAGGCTCTGGGCCCTGCGGATCCCCCTGAGCTGGCTCTTCGGTTTCGCCCTGGGCTGGGGTTCCGGGGGGATCTGGTGGGGGATGACCGCAAGCAACATCGTGGCCGGGTTAGGGGCCCTGGCCCTCCTCGCCAGCGGCAGCTGGCGCCGCCGCGTCGTTGATTAGCCGAACCCGGACTTTCCCCTCCCCGCAATACCTAGGT
>CAYTCK010000010.1:0-1718 GCA_964436445.1 uncultured Thermotogaceae bacterium
TGAAAAGCGGGGTCATCGCCCTGGTCACCTTTGGTTGGATGAGTTATGCCCGGCTTATCCGCGGTGAGGTGCTGCGGCTTAAGGAGGTGGACTACGTGCAAGCTGCCCGGGCGGTAGGTGTCCCAACCTACAGGATCCTGCTGCGACACATCCTTCCAAACGCCATTTGGCCTGTCTTCGTAACGGCTACCATGAACATGGGCTCCATTGTGATCACCTTCGCCGCCCTGAGCTTCCTCGGCGTGGGGCTCCCCCAGGATTACGCCGATTGGGGCCAGATGATAAGCTTCTCCCGGGATTGGATCATCGGTCTCCACGGCAACCCCCTTCAATACTGGTACACCTTCACCTTTCCCGGGGCAGCCATCACCCTTTTCTGCCTCGCCTGGAACCTCCTAGGGGATGCCCTGCGGGATATCCTGGACCCCCGCCTGCGGGGGCGGATCACCGTCTGAGCCGCCTGCCCAGGAAACGCTCTACGGTACGGCTGAAGAGCCGCGTCCAAGGGTGTTCCATGGGACTTAAAGGATCCACCAGGATCGTATGGAGGCCCAGGAGGTTTCCCCCCAAGACGTCGGTGAGGAGCTGGTCCCCGATCACCGCCGTTTCTTCGGGGCGCGTCCCCAGAACGGAAAGGGCCCGTTTGAATCCCCAGGGCAGGGGCTTTCGAGCCGGCCATATCAGGGGGATCCCTGCATCGGAGAAGGCGCTTAGGACCTCGGGCTGTGAGGAGAGATGGCCGTTCGAGAGGACGCAGATCCGAAAGCCCTGCCTCCGCAGATCCCCTAGAAACCCGAGCATCTCGCCGGAAGGCGGCCCCTGGCGCCAGAGACAGAGGGTGTTATCCAAATCGAAGATCAACCCTCGGATTCCCCGCTGCCACAGGCCTTCGTAATCGATGGAGAAGACATCCCGGGCCGTCTCCCGGGGCTCAAGGTATCTCGAGACGCACACTGCCAACGTACATCCACCGCCGCAACTCCCCCAGGATCCCCAGGACCTCCTCCAAGTAACCCGGGGTCACGAAGACCTTGAACCATTTCCGCCCCTCGCGGACCCGGTACTCCCGCCGCACGTTGGCCATGTTGTCCTCCCACAGGAGGACCGCCTCCAGTAGGTAGAGGGCCTCCTCGTTCACCTCCACCCAGAGGACGTAGGGTTCCCGTGGCCGCTGAAGACGGGTAATCCCGCGATCAGAGCTCATTCGCGTCGAGGCGGCGCTTTAATTCCTGTCGCAGTGCCACCTCCGGCTCCACACCGTGTTCCACAGCCCAGACGACGGCCTCCAGCAACACTTCCCCCACCTGGTGCTCGGGATCCCCATCGTCCCAGGAGATCCGGCGGCGTAAGGGGACATCGCGGCCGAGACTCCGCTCACGTTCCACAAACTTCCGTGCCACAAGCAGCGCCGGCCGCGCTCCGAGTTCGAAGCCCTTTCCCTCCTTCTCCTTTATCTCCTCCCAGCGGGAGCGAACCTCCTCCGGGGTCCCAGCCACTGCATCCCCGAAGACATGGGGATGGCGGCGGATGAGCTTCTCGCGGAGGTTCTCCACCACATCCACGATATCAAAGCTTCTCACCTCCGCCTCGATCTGGGCGTGGAGGAGGACCTGAAGGAGGAGATCCCCCAATTCGTCCTTGAGCGCGATGGGGTCCCCTTTCTGGATCGCCTCCACTACCTCGTACGCCTCTTCGACGAGATAGGGGATCAGGGAGGT
>CAYTCK010000010.1:1818-21134 GCA_964436445.1 uncultured Thermotogaceae bacterium
CCCGTCCCATCATTGACTCCCCATCATTGGCCCCCAGATGGAGTCTGAGAGGGTGTCTGTGGTAGGGAGATGGTCTCCGCTGGGGTCTGCACCTCGACCCCCAGCTCCCTAAGGAGGGAGATCACCTCCTGGGCCCGGAAGTTGGGATCGGCCTTGCGGATCTCCTGGAGATCCGCCTTCGCTTTTTCGGTGTTACCTTGCGCTTTGTAGAGATTAGCCCGCTGCCAAAGGGCCTCCAAAGCCTCTTCGGTGAGCTTGCCCGCGGAACTGCGCTTCTTCTCGCTCTCTATGATCTTCGTGAGGATCTGTATCTTGCGCTTCGGGGACTTGGCCTGGGCCAGGGCCTTCTTGTAGTAAGCCAGGGCATCGTCGTAGCGGGTCTTGGGGACATAACAATCGCCGATCCCTTCCAGGGCCTCGACGTTCCCGGGCCGGCGCTTGAGGATCTCCTGGTACTGCTGGATGGCGGCATCGTACTTGTAATCCTTGCGATAGTAATCCGCCAGTTTGAAGCGGATCTCCACGTCGTCCGGTGCCAAAGCCACGATCTTCTCGGCGATGCGCTCCTTGTCCTCGTTACGATAAGCCCTTCTCAGGGCATCCCGATACCAACGCAGGGCCTCTTCGTTGTTCCCTCGGTCCCGGTAGAGGTCCCCCATGTGCTCATAGCCCTCGAAGCGGTAGGAGTAGCGGTGGATGACATCGTCGTAGGTCCCCCTGGCCTTCTCGATCTGACCGCTGGCCTTGTAAGCGTCCCCCAGGGCGATCAAGAGCTCGGCCGAGGGACTCCGCTCCACGGCTCGCTGGTAATAGGAGATCGCTTCCGCAGGCTTTCCTTGGGCCATGAGGAGGTCCCCCATGAGCTTCAGAGCGTGGGTATCGGACGGGGACTTCTTCAAAGCTTCCTTTACCAGGGGTTCCGCCTCCTCGGGCTTCCCGTCCTTGAGGTACGCCTCCGCCAGTTTCACCGTGATGGTGAAACTCCCTGTTTGCTTCTTCAGGGCCTCTGTGTAGCGCTCGATGGCATGCGTGTAGAGCCCCATGGCCATGGCCACATCCCCCTGGCCCACGATGGCCTGGACCAGGTTCGGGTTCGCCTCCAGGGCCCGCTGATACTCCCGATCGGCCTCCAGATAATGTCCCCGATCGGCGTAGAGTTTCGCGAGACCCAGATGAGCCTGGACGTTCTCGGGATCCAGGTTCAGCACCCGCTGATAGAGATCCTCATCCGCCTCCCCCACCGCAGCGAAGGCGAGATACGATTCGATAGCTTCCCTCTTGTACTCCTCTTCCTTGGATTTGAGCTCCTCCAAGCGCTTCTTCTCCTCGGGGGAAAGTTCTTCCTTCTCCTCGAGATCCGCCCGCTTCCTCCCGGCATCGAGGTACAGCGCCTCGTAGAGGCGCCCCAGGTAGTAATCCAGGTAGATATCGGCCGAGGTCCCCTTTTCCTTGGCGGAGAGGAGCTTCCTCAGGGCCTCCTCGGTGTCCCCCTCCACGTAGCTCAAGAAGGCATCCAGTATCGGATCCTTGACCTCAACGGTGGCCGTGGCCCGTTGCTTCTTATACCATTCGTTCCATCGTTTGCTGTCCACCTCGCTCGTATAAGCCTTCTTCACCTGATCCTTCACCTCTTCGAAGGGTTTGTAGACGGCGTCCTTGTGGCCAAGGAGTTTGATGATGTGGTACCCCTGAGCATCCTTGACCAGGGCCACTTCGCCTACCTTCAAGGAAAACGCCTTCTCTTCTACACTGCTGGAGAGACCGGAGCCACCGCGGGCGAACCAATCGATGACCCCACCCTTGTCCTTGGTCTTCTCATCCTGAGAGTACTCCTTCGCCAAGGCAGTGAGATCCGCGTCCGGCGCTTTGGCCTTCTCGAACACTTCCTGAGCCAACTTCTCGTCGTCCTTTATCAGGATATGGGCGATCTTTATCTTCTCTGGCTCCGACTGGTACCGGTCCTTGTGCTCGTTGTAGTAAGCGAGGAGCTCCTCATCGGTGGGCTGGATGGGCCCCACGACATAAGTGTGGAGCTTCTTTTCCCGCAGCTCACTGGCCACCTGGTCCCGCATCTGGGCCTGGAATTTCGCCAAGGTCATGCCCCGATAACTCAGGTACTTGGCCAGGGCCTCCTCGTCCACCCCCAAGCTTTTGAGGTAATTCTGATATCTTTCCTTGAAAGCCTTCTCCAACTCAGCCTTGGGGACGGAGATCTTCAGCTTTCGCGCCTGCTGATCGATTATGACCCGGTGGATAAGCCCATCGGCGGCCTGGGCGCGGAGGCGCTGGCGCATGAAAGCACCCGAGGTTCCCTGGAGCTGGCGGGAGAAGTCCATACCGTAGATCCGGTAGAGGCTTGTGTAGTAATTCACGAGCTGGTCGTAAGCCCGGTTTAAGGTCTCCTGGTCGATCTTCACCCCGTTCGCCACCAGGACGGTCTGGGCCTGTGTTCGGTTGGAACGGGTGGTGAAGCGGAAGGAGAAAAGCACCACGCTTCCCACCAGGAAGCTGAAGAGAACGGCCCAAAGGATCTGTTTCCGGTATCGGTTAAAAAATCCCATCATTCACCCCTGTCGTCTTTCGCCCGCGCGAGGGAGAGCTTGAGCTCACGCCATGCACCCCATATGCCGCCTCCAAGCCCCAGGAAAAGGCCCACCACCTGGCCGCTTTTCCCGTGGCCCACTAAGCGGTCAACGCCCAAACCGCAGGCCCAACCGACGAGGGCTCCAGCCACCACGGTGAGGCCCAGCTGGCTCACCAGGTAGATCCCCCGTAACGCCTCCAGCCAGGGAGAGGGCTTACCCCTCAGCCGCTGCCGCACCTCCTCCTCGGGTGCGGGGGCGGAGACTGGTGACCGGGGTCCTGGAGCGGACGGTGAACCTGAGGGCTGTCTTCGTCTCGCCGTTTATCTCCACATCGGTGAAGGAGGGGACGAAGAAGAGGTCCACACCGCTGGGGGCCATGTAGCCCCGGGCGATGGCGATGCACTTCACGGCCTGGTTCACCGCCTTGGGTCCGATGGCCTGCATCTCGGCCACACCGAATTCCCGAATCGTATTGGCCAAGGCCCCTGCTGCTGCGCTGGGATTGGAGTTCGCCGCGATCTTCAGGATGTTCACCGCAACCTCCTTTCCTATCGTGCAGTCTCGCTATATTGTACCTGTCTGATGACCGTCACCTTTATCTCGCCGGGGTATTGGAGTTCCTCCTCGATCCGGCGGGCGATATCATACGCCAACTTCGCCGCCGTTTCATCGCTTGTCCGCTCGGGCCGCACCACCACCCGCACCTCCCGCCCCGCCTGCAGGGCGTAGGCCTCCTCCACCTCGGGGTAGGAGCGACAGAGCTCCTCCAGCTCCCGTATCCTCTGGATGTAGCGCTCGTAGGTCTCCCGGCGAGCACCGGGGCGGGCCGCTGAGAGGGTATCGGCGGCTTGGACGATGGCCGCGATCACCGATGCCGGCTCCACCTCCTCGTGGTGGGCCGCGATGGCGTTCACCACCACCCAGGGCTCCCCGTACCTCCGGGCTAGATCCGCCCCGATCAGGGCGTGGGATCCCTCCACGTCCTGGTCCACGGCTTTGCCGATGTCGTGCAGGAGACCGGCCCGCTTCGCCAGGGCGGCGTCTACCCCCAGCTCGTGGGCGATGAGCCCAGAGAGGTAACTCACCTCGAGGGAATGCTGTAGCTGGTTCTGGCCGTAACTCGTGCGGAAATGGAGCCTCCCCAAGAGGAGCACCAACTCCTCCGGGAGTTTCACCCCGGCCTCGAAGGCGGCCTTCTCCCCGTACTCCCGGATGATCTCCTCCACTTCCTCCTTGGCCTGACGCACCTTCTCCTCGATGCGAGTGGGGTGGATACGGCCGTCCTCGATGAGCCGCTCCATGGCCAGACGGGCGATCTCCCGCCGCAGGGGATTGAAGGAGGAGAGGACCACTACATCCGGTGTGTCGTCCACCAAGACATCCACCCCGGTGAGGGCCTCGAAGGTGCGGATGTTACGGCCCTCGCGGCCGATGATCCGTCCCTTGAACTCCTCGGAGGGAAGGGGCACAGTGGAGACCGTGGCCTCCTCGGCGTAGGAGGCGGCGTACCGCTGGACGGCGGTGGCCAGGATCTCCTGGGCCAGCCTTTTGGCCTCCTTGCGGTATCGTTCCTCCACAGCGGCGATCCGCTGGGCGAAGTGCTTCTCGGCGTCTGCCTCCACCAGTTTCAAGAGGTATTCTTTGGCCTCCTCCCGGCTCATGCCGCTCAGACGCTCTAGGAGCCTTTCCTCTTCCTCCAGAAGCTTCCTCCCTCTCTCCAGGATCCGGCGGATCTCCGCCTCGTCCTTGCGCAGGGAGTCCTCGATCGTCTCCAGGTAATTGGACTTCTTCCCAAGCCTGTCCTCTCGTTGGATGAGGCGCTCCTCCATGGCCGCGAGCTCCTGCTCCCGCCGGCGGAGCTTGGCCTCCTCCCGCTCCACCAGCTCCTGGGCCTTCTTCTGGGCCTCCAGAAGCTTCTCATGGTAGATCCTCTCGGCATCCCGTTGGGCAGTGGCGATGATGTCCTCCGCTCGGCGTTGGGCCAGCCGCTGTCGGCGGAGGCTCCAGGAGACGCCCAGGGCGGCACCGCTCAGGAAGGCAACGATCACGGAGCCTATGATGATGGGGATCATCCTTTGCCCCTTTCGCTTTTGAGTTTGGTTTTACGAAAACGATCGTAACCCCCCCCTCAGTGACGCTCAACTTTCACCAGGGCTGCGGGGAGGAAGAGGAGGCTCGCCAGCAGGGAGAAGCCAAGCCCCAGGAGGGCGCAGATCCCCAGGATCCTCAGGCCTGGGGTATTGGCGAAAAGAAGGGAACCGAAGACCACCATGGTGGTGAAGGCCGAGGAGACAACCGGCACCGCCACCGAGGCCGCTCCCGCAGCCGCCCGCCGCGGCTCCCTGCCTTCCTCCAGGATCCGATGGCAGATGTGGATCCCGGAATCCACCCCTAGGCCGATGAGAAGGGGGGAGATGGCGATGTTGATGAAGTTAAAGTCGATCCCCATGACCCGCATGCCCGCCAGCATCCACACGTATCCCACCAAGAGGGGCACCATGGCCACGAGCCCGAGGTAGAAACTGCGGAAGTTCAGGAAGAGGATGAGGAGGATAAGTATCCCCGCCAGGGAGGTGGAGATGTAGAAGTCCCTCTCCATATAGTGTTTGAGAGCGAGGTTAACTTCCGGGAAGCCGAAGTAGTCCAGCTTCTCTTGTTTGAGCCAATGGATGAACTCCCGCAGACGCTGCTCCTCAAGATACGTGGGGACGAGCTGAACGTGTATCACATATTTGCCATCCGGGGTGCGGTAGTAGGCCCGCAGGTCGCCGGGAAGGACGGCCACCAGCTCGTCCAAGAGCTCGGGTTCCGGGGGCAGGGAGCTCAACCTCTCCAGGAAGCGAGAGATGACACGGTAGTCGTTTCGGAGCCGTTCCCACTCCCCTCGGAGCTCTTCCGGGGAGTAACGGGCCATGTCCTGCACGAGCTGGAGGAGGCCATCGATGGAAGAGGAGAGGGCCTCCGCCGTCCTCTCCGCTCCGGCCAGGGCACTCAAAAGCTCCCACTGGGACAGGACCACTGCCAATTTACGCCCCTCGTTTTGAGTCTCCTCCCAACGGGGGATGTTCTCCCCTAGGATCCGGATCGCCCCCTCCAAGGGAGCCAAAGGTATCTCCTGGAAAGAGACCCGACCGCGCAGGAGTTCTCCAGGGAGGAGGTCCCTGATGGAACGCACCCCCTTCACGGCGGGGTTCCGGGCGAGCTCGGCCTGTACCTTTGCCAGCTCCTCCCTGGGAACGAAGAAAAGGAAATCGTCGCTGAAGGAGATCTCTGAGCTGAAGAGCTTGATGGCCTCCTGTGCCACCCGCTGGGCCGGTGTCCTGGGGGCAAGGTTCTGGGAGACGAAGACGAACCGCACGTGGCTCGCCTGGTATAGGACTCCGAGGGTGAGGGCTATCGTGAGGAAGAGGATGGCCCAACGCTTGGAAAGGAGGAGCCAATAGGGGTGCTCCAGCCGGCGCTCGTAGGCTATCCCTCGGAAGTCGACTCTGTCCCACCCCAGGCGTCGGATGAGGGAAAGGAGGGCCGGGATCATGAGGATCGTGGTGAAAAAGCTAACGATGATTCCCACGGACATGATGACACCCATCTCCTCCATCCCCCGGGAGCGGGAGGGAAGAAGGCACGAAAAGGCCAGAGCCGTTGTCAAGGCAGCTCCTAAGCTCGCCATTCCCTTGCTCCGCACTGCCACCGATACCGCCTCCAGGAAATCCCTTCCCTCCCGGCGCTCTTCCAGGAAACGGGACACCAAGTGCAGCGCGTAGTCCACCCCTAGCCCCAACACCAGGGCCGGGAGGAAGACGGTGATCAGGTTGAAGCCGTCCACGGAGAATTTGGCCCAGGCCACGGTGAACACCGAGGAGAAGACCAAGGGGATCAGGGAGGCCAGCATCCCCCACACCGAGCCCAGGGCCAGGGCCAAAAGGACGAAGACCCCAATCCCGGAGATCAAGGTGGTGCGGGAGAGATCCTGGCGGATGAGCTCATCCCCTTGGGCCACGGCCACATAGCTCCCGGTGATCCCGGCCTCCACCCCGAGCTCCCCCAGCCTCGCCCTGGCCACCGCTTCCTCCACGATGGAGGTTATCCTCCGGCAGTAAGCAGTGCCGGCGTAAGAGGGCCTGCGGGGCCAGATCTGAACGAGGAGTCGGGTGCGATCCGGTGAGATAAGGGGCTGCGGCTTCGGAGGGGGTCGGGAAAGGACCTCCTGGATGATCCCGGCGGCCTCATCCAGAAGCTCCAGGACCTGCGGGAGTCTTTCCAAGAAGCCCACGGCTTCCAGTGCCCCTTGGATGTAGGTCTCGAGCTCCTGGGCCTGCTGGCTCAAGGTCCGAAGATCGAGGTCCTCGCCTGTCTCCTTCGTGGATTCCAAGGCCTCCCGGACCTCTCGGAAGGCATCGGCCAACACCGTTTCCCTCTCCCTTGGGACCGAGGGAAGGCCCCCTGGCGGAAGGAGCGCCGTGAAGCGGTCCGCGATCTCTCGCAGACGGGCGGCGCTCTTCTGGTCGAGTTGGTAGAAGAGGAGTAGCTCATCCGGGACGACCACCTCCTCCCCCAGGCGGTAGCTCACCCGGCGGATCTCCGGATCCCGGAGCTCCTGGATGAGGCGCTCAGCGGCGGAAAAGAGGATCCTTTCCCTTTCCTCCTTGTCAGGGGGAGGGTCCACCAACCGCAGCAACACCACAACGAAATCGGTGGGGCTCAGGAACCCCTCCACCTCTTTATACCGTTGCACCAGGGGGTCCTTGGGAGGCAGGAGATCGAAGAGGGAGCTCCGCAGGGGCACGTTCCGTACGTAAAGGCCCGCGAGCACCAGGAGCGCGGTGAAAAAAAACAAGACCATGCCGGCCCGGCGGACGCTCAGGCCGGCCAACGCTTGGAAAAGACCCTCCAGGTAGCCGTGGGGCCGTGAGGGCTCAGCGGGAGGTGGGTTGGATCTCGATGTCATACCCGGAGAGCTGGGCCGCCAGCTGGACGTTGTGGCCGTCCTTGCCGATGGCCAGGGATACCTCCTGCTCCGGCACCCGGACGACGGCTTTCCGGGTCTCTTCGTCCAACTCCACAGAGAGCACACTGGCCGGAGCCAAGGCCCCCTTGATCACCTCCCGGGGATCCTCGTGAAAGCGAATGATGTCTACCTTCTCGCCGGAAAGCTCACGGGTGACCATGCGGATCCGGCTCCCCCCGGCCCCGATACAGGTCCCAACGGGATCGATCCGGGGATCCAGGGCCCGCACCAGGACCTTGGAGCGGACACCGGGGACTCGGGCCACCTTCACCACCTCCATCAGACCCTGCTCGATCTCCGGTACCTCCAACTCCAGGAGTTTGGCCACGAACTGGGGATGGGCCCGGGAGACGAAGATCTTCGGGTCCCCTTGTGTCTTCTCCACCCGATAGAGGTAGGCCCGGATACGCTTCCCCAGGATGTACCTTTCCCCGGGGATACGCTCCTTCTCCGGCATCAGGGCCTCGGCCTCCCCCAGGTTGATCCAGACGTTCTTCCCCTCAAACCGGTGGACGCTGCCGGTGACGATCTCCCCCACACGGGCGGCGTACATCTCGTAGAGGGCCTGGCGGCGGTAGCGGAGGATCTCTTGACGGAACACCTCCTGGGCTCGACGCATGGCGATTCGGCCCAAGCGGCTGATGTCAAACCGCTCCCCGTTGACGTAGATATCACCTGATTTGCGGTCGATCACCACCTCCGGAGGGGGTCCACCGAACTCGGCCACGTAGGCGGCCGCCAAGCCCTTCTCCATGGCGGCATAGGCCACCTCCCGTTCGATGCCCCTCTCCCGGGCCATCTCCTCCAATGCCTCAAGGAAATCGATGTTCATATCCCCTCCGGTTCGTACACCACGTGAGCCCTCCTCACCTCGACCAGGGGGAGGTCGTAGACCTTCCCCTGGACCTCCAACTTTATGCTTTTGTCCCCTACCTCCAGGAGCTTCCCCTTGAGACGCTTCCTCCCCGCCCGGGGCACCAGGAGCTCCACCTGTATGGTCTCTCCCACAGCAGCGCGGTAATGGTCGGGTTCCCAGAGCCCCCGCTCCAGACCTGGGGAAGAGACCTCCAGGACGTAGGAACCGGGGATGGGATCCTCCTCCTCTAGGAGGGCTTCGATTGCCCGGGATGCCTGGACACAATCGTCGATGGTCACCCCGCCCGGCTTGTCGATGTAGACCACCAGCTTACGCCGGCGCCCCTGCCAGGCGAGTTCCCAATGGTAGATGTTGTAGCCCGTGCCCTTGAGGGCATCCCGCAAAAGTTTATCCAATCTTTCCTGTAACACCGTGATCGTTTGAGCATTATACTTTTAGCGAAGATGCCCACAAAAGAAGGGGAAATGTCCTTCACATACACAGAAACTCCTGGGGAACGTTTGGACCACTGGTTGGCCAGGATGCTGGGCCTGCCCCGGGCCAAGGCCCAGCGGTTGATACGTGCCGGTAGGGTAAAAGTGGACGGCAAGGAGGCCCTTCCCTCCCACAGGCTCCGGCCCGGGGAGGTGGTGGAGGTGCGGCTTCCCCCACGCCCCCGGCCGAGGACGGTGGAGATCCCCATCCTCCACGAGGACGAGGACATCGTGGTGATAAACAAGCCGGCGGGAGTGGCCGTCCACTCCGGCGCGGGGAGGGAAGGGGAGCCCACGGTGGTGACCTCCCTGCTGGCCCAGGGTGTGAAGCTCTGCGGCGGTGGTGGGGACCGGGTGGGGGTGGTCCACCGGTTGGACGCCGATACCTCAGGGGTGATGGTGTTGGCCAAGTCGGAAGAGGCCTACCGCTCCTTGGTGGAGCAGTTCCAACACCGGGAAGTGGAAAAGGAGTACCTGGCCCTGGTGGAAGGGGAGGTGGAGACGGACGAGGGCCGCATCGAGGGCCCCATCGGCCGTGATCCCCGCAGGCCCCGCTGGATGGGGATCGTGGAGGGCGGCAAAGAGGCCCTCACCGAGTTCGAAGTCCTGCGGCGGGACAAGGGACGGACCCTCCTCTTGGTCCGCCCCAAAACCGGGCGGACCCACCAGATCAGGGTCCACCTCGCGGCCATCGGCCATCCCGTGGTGGGGGATCCTCTCTACGGCCGAGGGGAAGGGAAACTGATGCTCCACGCCTGGAAGATCGCCTTCCGCCATCCCCGTACCGGGAAACGGGTCAGTTTCAGCGCCCCCCCGCCTCCGGAGTTCTCTCCCTGGCTTCCGGGATAAGGGCCAAAAGGTAGAAGACCCCGGCCACAACGCTCGCTCCCACCGAGATCCAAAGGAGGACCCGTCCCGCCACCGGCGCCCAGAAGAGCGTCAGGGCAGCCAGGGCTGTCACACCGGCGGCCACCTTCCCTGGGAGCATGGCGGAACGGATCTCCCGCCGCACGAGATATAGATAGAGCGCCCCGACCCCGATCCCTAACTGGGGCACGAGGTAAAGGACTGGCCCCCACCAGGGAAGATCCCCACGGGCGGCGAATGCGGAGAAAACGCCGATGAAGAGGAGCTTGTCCGCCAACGGATCCAGGATCTTCCCCACCGCCGTCACTTCCCCCCGGACCCGGGCCAGATAGCCGTCCCAGAGATCCGTTATCCAGGCGAGGAGGAAGAACGAGAAACCGAGCCAACCCGGCCCCCGCAACGAGAAAAGGATCACCGGGCCGAGGGCGGCCAAACGCAGGAACGTAAGCCCATTGGCCCACGTCATCCACCAATCATATCCCAAAGCAGCTTTCCTGCCATCCCACAACCGGGCCCGTATAATCGGGGACGGCCCGTTATTAAATATTTCCAAAAGAGGTGAGGAAGATGCCCAGAAAGGTGATCATCCTGGGAGCTGCCGGAAGGGACTTTCACAATTTCAACGTTTTCTTCAGAGACAACAGCGAGTACGAGGTGGTAGCCTTCACCGCGACCCAGATCCCGGGGATCGAGGGTCGCCGCTATCCTCCGGAACTCGCCGGGGAGCTCTATCCCCAGGGGATCCCCATCGAACCCGAGGAGCGCTTGGAGGAGTTGATCCGCGATAAGGGTGTTGAGATCGCCGTCTTCTCTTATTCGGATGTATCCCACCAACACGTGATGGAACGGGCTGCCCGGGCCCAAGCCGCCGGGGCAGATTTCTGGCTCCTGGGGCCTGAGAGCACGATGCTCACCTCCGCCAAGCCAGTGGTAGCGGTGTGTGCGGTGCGCACCGGATGCGGCAAATCCCAGACGACCCGCAGAGTGGCGGAGATCCTCAAGGGGAAAGGGAGGAAGGTGGCGGTGATCCGCCACCCCATGCCGTATGGGGACCTGGTAGCACAGCGCGTACAGCGGTTTTCCTCTTTGGAAGACCTGGACCGCTACCGCTGCACCATCGAGGAGCGCGAGGAGTACGAGCCCCATATCGCCCAGGGGAACGTGGTCTACGCGGGGGTGGACTACGCCGAGATCCTCGCGACCGCCGAGGCCGAGGCCGACGTGATCCTCTGGGACGGGGGCAACAACGACTTCCCCTTCATAAAGCCGGATCTCCTCATCGTGGTGGCTGATCCCCTGCGGGCGGGCCACGAGCTCACCTATTGGCCCGGCTCGGTGAACATCCGCATGGCCGACGTGGTGGTGATCAACAAGGTGGATTCCGCTTCCCTGGAGCAGCTGGAGGCCCTGCGGGAGAACATCCGCCGGGTGAACCCCCGGGCGGTGGTGATCGAGGCGGCCTCCCCCATCACCGTGGAGGAGCCGGAGGTCCTGCGGGGGAAAAAGATCCTCGCCATCGAGGACGGTCCCACAGTGACTCACGGGGAGATGCCCTATGGGGCGGCGGCGGTGGCGGCGCGCAAGCTCGGCGCGGAGCTGGTGGACCCCAGGCCCTACGCCCAGGGGGAGATCGCCGAGACCTACGCCAAATACCCCCACCTGGGGCCGGTGCTCCCCGCCATGGGGTACGGGGAGAAACAGATCGCCGATCTCGCGGCCACCATCGCCCGGGTACCCTGCGAGGCCATCGCCGTCGGCACCCCGATAGACTTGAGGCGCCTCATCGAGATGCCCGTCCCCGCCACAAGGGTCAGGTACGAGCTTCAGGAGATCGGGCGTCCCACCCTGGAGGACGTGTTGAAGGATCTCTAAGTCACGGAAAAAGGACCGCTTCCAGGGGGACACGTCCCCCGAATGCCCTGAACCGCTTTCCTGGTGCTCGGATCCCCAGGGACCGTATTTTGAGGAGCAAAAGGAGGTCGAAGATGAGGGGAGCGTTGATCCTTGCCATCGCCATATCGACCCTAGGGTGCCTGGGGGTGGCCGCCGAGACGGGGCCAAGCGGGGGGATAGACCTGGAGGCCACCTTCACTTACGATGGCTTCACCTGGGATACCCTGGGGGCGGTCACCCTGCGGATGGGGTTCGGGGGCTCGGCGGTAGTGAGCCGAACGGAGTTTTCCTTGAGCGGTTTCCAGGAGGAGAGACTGACTTTCGACCTGGGCGCCGATGCTTTCCTCTTCCAGAACGTCCTGGTCTTCGACCCCTGCTTCTCCCGTTATTCCCTCGGCTTCTGGGGGGACTTCAGTAGCTGCGACTGCGGGAGCTGCAACCTGGGGTTCGATTGGGGGTCCCTCTTGGTCTACGGGAACCTGGCTGAACCCTGTCAAACCCCAGAATACACGCTTGGTTTCCTCATCAAGGCCAGTATGAGCTGGCAGTTCGATCCCTGCTGTGGCCGCCTGAGGGCCGAGAACTATCTCGCCTTCGGCCTCAAGGACATCTACAACCTGATCGATGCCGATCCCCGTACCGATATCACCCTGACCAGCGGGGTGAGCTTCGAGGAGGACCTCCTGCGCTTCCTCTACCAAGCCTCATGGATCAGCCTGGAGGGCTTTGGGGTATTCGATCCTACTGGCTTCGTCTGGGGGCGGGCCGGGGTTGAGTTCCTCCTGGCCAAGGCCTTCCTCATTGGTGGGAGGGTCTGGGTCGTCTCCCCTTTCACCTTCAGCCGAGCCGACCTCGTCATGGGCTTGGAGATGGAACACCTGCGGGTGCGTTCGGTGACCGCCTTCGATGCCTACGGTTTCTACGGGGAGGAGTTCCGGCTCCGCGTTGGGGTGGAGGCCTGGAGCTTTTGGCTCAAGGTGAACTACAACGTCCTGGGCCTTGTGGAGATCACCACAGGCCTGGGGGTGAGTTGGTGACCTGGGGACAGCTGGGGTCCAGGGTGATAAAGATCACTGACTAAAATAAGGATGGTGGGGTAAACTCCCCCTTGGTGGTACCCCCCTCATCCGGAGCCACCGGCTTGGGCGACCGTAGCCCCCACGGTCGCCCACTTCTTTTCAGAGACCACGACGTTCCTCGCGCCTGGGGCCACCCACATCGTGGACGTTTCTCCCGGACGAACTCAAGCCACACCAGGTATTTCGCGCTCTTCTAGACATAATGCGAAGGGACGAGCCTTAGGGGCCAGCCGTTCTCCAGCGGAAGGGGTTCCCCGCTCAACTTATGCGCGAGGATGGCATCGGCGCGGGCGAAGTACTCGTAGGGAACGTATAACCCTCACGTCCATAAGCCATCACCCACTCCCCTCCTGGGCCGGCAGAGCTAGGGGATCGTCCAAGCCAGTACCCCCCTCCCAACGGGGTCCGTGCATGCTCCAACGCGTCACGCAATGGAAATCGGCCACCACCTCACTTGTGGGAGCCGGAGGAAATCCTCCCACGATAACTCCAGCGGCCGCTTCACCTCGCCATCCACGCGAAGACGGAACTCCGCGAGGTCCAAGGCAGGAACGAGATCCCTAGCCCTCCCCGGCGGTAATCCGCCTCCCATCTTTACGGCTCCCACCCGACCAAGCCCTCCTGCCAATTTGGACCTTTTGCCCTCGGAGATTCAACACGAGTTTCCCGCTGGCCGCTCTTGTCGTTAAAATTGTGGTGATAGTTTGGGAAAGGAGGTTCGATGTGTAGAAGGCTTGTCTTCGCTCTTGTCCTCGCTTCGTTCGTGGGGCTCCTGTTCCCAGCCTTCGCTCAGGCACAGGTAATGGGAGAAGGACGACGCGACCCCATGATCCACGGACTGGCCTCATTCGTCGTTCCAGGACTCGGACAGTACCTCAACGGCGAGCCCGACAAGGCTTTGGTGCATTTTCTGGTGGCCTTGGCGATCCCGGTGGTGGGCTATACTGTCGCCTTCTATGCGCCCTACGGTTACCCTATTTACTATCTGGTGCCCCTGCTACAGCTGGGTTGGGCCGCTTACTCAGCCCTGGATGCTTATGAGACAGCAGAACGCTACAACCGGGAGCACGGCTTTTCGCTCCTCGAATTCGATTTCAGTCTCGGGGGCTAAAGCTCCACCTTCAAGGCCTGGAGCACCCTGCGGATCGGAGTGAAGACGGTGGCCTCCTCGGAGCCGGCGAAGAGGAGGCCTACTATTTTTCTATCGGCGGAGATGATGGCCGAGCCGGAATCCCCGCCCCGTGAGAACCCGGGGACCGGAATCACACACTGCCCCTCGAACCGAACCTTCCTCTCTCCATAGAGCACATCTATGGTGGCTTCCACCACCCCCACGTGTCCCCGGGTGAGGCCCGTTGTACGGCCGGATTTCAATACTTCCTGCTGGAGTTCCGGATCACCTGCCCCGAGGGGGACGCCGATATCCAGGATCTCGTCCACCACCAGTTCCTGGGAGAAAGGGCGGGCGATGGCGGCATCCACCTGGTTTACGCCGGAGAAATCCAGGGGGACGTATTCCGCCAACTCCGCGATCCCATCCTCCGGAACCCTCCCTCCATCGGCCGGGCCGGGCTGGAGGATGTAATCGCCCTTGGCCCCCAAGTTGGTGGCCGCCAAGACATGGTTGTTGGAGAGGATGAAGCGTTCCTTCCCCCGGCGTACCAAACACCCCATGGTCCCGGCGGTGACCCGTACGTGGCCGATGGAACATCCGCCGGGTGCCGGCCGTAACCGATCACGCCTGAGGGCCGTGGGCTCCGGTGGGGAAACCCGCACCACCCCCACGTCGATCACATCGGTGCGAACACCCTCGATCTCCCGGGGTATCCGGTGGGACGGCGGGATGTCCTCCAGGGGCTTGAGCTTCCGGGTCACCAACACCACCAGGGAAAGCTCATCCGTAACCTCGCCGCCCACCACCTTGTAACCGATCCCCACGCCCCGCACCGTGGCCTTGCGGAGGAGCCCCTCCAGGTGGCGCGCTTTTATCTCCAGGATCTCCTTAATCCGCTCCCACATCTTCCCGCTGGGCCCGCAGTTCGCCTACGGTCCTCACCCTGAGGGGAACCCCCTCGATCTCCGCTGGGATGTCCCCGGAGGAGGGCTCCCGCTCCAGGAGGATCTCGATCACCGCCTCCCCTTCCCGGGAGGAGATCCCCACCCCTACCACCCCGGGGAGGGAGAAGAACCAGGCCCTGTGGCGCCGCAACACCTCCCGGGCCTTCTCCAAATCCACCCTCGTCATTCTCGCAACGCCTCCACCGCCCGCTCCAAGGCCATGCCCCGGGATCCCTTGACAAGGAGCAAGGCCGGCGCCCCCCTCAGGTCCTCCCGGATCCTCTCCAACAGGGGATCCAGCTCCTCCGAAGCCATCCCCTCGCCCTTCCAAACGGCATTCCAGGCCCGGGAGGTCCGTGGGCCATAAGCATAGAGGGCATCCACTCCCATTCTAACCATGAGGGAGACCACTTCCCGGTGGAGCTCCCCCTCCCGCGGCCCGAGATCCAACATGTCCCCCAGAAGGACCGCGCGGCGACGCACCGGGAGCCTCAGGGAAACGAGTGTCTCCAGGGCGGCCCGCACTGACTGGGGATTGGCGTTGTAGCAGTCATCCAGGAGCCAGCCGAACCAGGTGGGGATGAGGTGCAAACGGTGTGGTAAGGGGGACACTTGTCCCAGGGCCGGGACCGCGGCCTCCAAAGGAACACCCATGGCCCAAGCCAAGGCCAGGACCCCGGAAGCCAAAACCGCCACATGCCGTCCCAAGAGCTTGAGCTTCACCTTGAAGCTCCCTGCCGGGCTCTCCAGGACGAAACGCACCCCCTGGGGGTCGGATGCCACGATGGAGCGGGGATGGAAATCGGCGCTCGGATCGTGGCCGAACCGGAGGCAAAGGGCTTGACAATCCTCCACCCGGGCCCGAAGCTCGGGATGATCCCAAGCCAAGACCAACACCCCCTCCTCTGGAAGGGCCTGGGCAAGCTCCCACTTGGCCGCCGCGATCTCCTCCCTGGAGCCCAAGGGTCCGAGATGGGCCTCCCCCACCCCGGTGATCAGCCCGGCCCAAGGGCGCACGAGCTCGCAGAGGCGGGCGATCTCTCCCCGGCCGGACATCCCCAGCTCGAAGACGGCGATCTCCACGTCGTCGGGCACCGAGAGCACCGCCAGGGGTACTCCGATCTCGGTGTTGAAGCTCTCCGGTGCCCGGTAGACTGCGAACCGACTCCCCAGGGCCGCTGCCAGGAGCTCCTTCGACGTGGTCTTTCCGAAGGAGCCCGTGATCCCCACCGTGGGCATCGACAGGGACTCCCGCCGCCAACGGGCGAGCTCCCAGAGCGCGGCCACGGTGTCCTCCACCAGAACGAGGTTGTGTCCCACCCCGGGATCCCGGGAGACCAACGCCCCCGCCGCACCCCTAGCGAAGGCCTCCTCCAGGAAATCGTGGCCATCGTGTCGCTTGCCCACGATGGCCACAAAAAGCTCCCCGGGCCTCACTCGACGGGAGTCACAGGCGGCTCCGGTGATACGATAAGGGGGACGGGGTCGTAAGAGCTCCGCGCCGATGGCCCGGGCGGCCTCACGGATATCCCACATTCACCATCCGCTCCCTTCCAAGGGGAGGTAGACGGAAACCTGGCCGTAGACTACAGCTTCCCCCACGATGTCCGAGAGCGAGTCGATCCCCCGGAGCCGGGTCTCCCCCACGACCGTGGAAAGGGGGTCCGGGGCGAACAGTTCCACGGTGAGGGTATTGAAGGAGGGGATATCCTCGATGTAAGCGATCAGGTCCTCGAGGTTGTGGAAGACCGGCGGGGACTCACCCTTCTCCCTGGCCCTGGGACCACCGTAAGCCCGGAGCTCCACGTAGGGGGCATCCAAGTCCTCGGGGATATCCAACTTCCCTTCCCAGGCCTGGATCTCTCCCCGCCAGGTGCGCAACAGGACCCGGAAGCTGATGGTGTCCCCCGGGGCGTAGGAGTCCGCATCGGTGACGAGGTCCACGACCTCCATCGCCTTGAGCTCAGGGCTCACGCTGGCGGTGATGCGGATCCCAGTGAGCTCCGGGTCCTGGAACTCGTTGTACTCCAAGATATCCGTGACGATAGCCGCCTCCAGGGGGACGTAGACGGCCACGTCCCTTGTGGAGAGGAAGACGTTCTGGCGGCTCAAGGGACGGGGCATTCCCTCACCCTGGATGGTGTAGCTCACCGTGACCGTGCCCGGGCCGATACGATCCAAAGCCCTATCGGTGGCTTCCAGACCGGAGATGAAAAGCAAGAGGGGCTCCAAGCGGGGCTCATGGACCATGGTGGAGGAAAGCTTCCCGGAGGACATCCTGGACCTGTCCTGTACGTAAAAGGCCATGTCGATCCCCGGGGGCACATCCCCCACCCGGCCGCCGATCCCGGCCCAGCGGTCCACGTAGATCCCCCCCACCACTTCGCCCATGGTCCCCAATTTGAAGGGGGCATCGTAGGCGGCCACGGTATCGAGGATCCGAGCGCTGTTCAGGAAGAAGGAGACAGGGCCAGAGAAGAGGAAGGGGTGACCGAAGGCCACCAGTGCATCCCCGTCGGTGAGGGTCACCGTCCCTAGGGCCCCCAGGGTGATGTCCCCCACTACAAGCCCAACACCCAGGGGCATCCCCGGAGCGAAGGAAGGGGACGTGTGCGAGGGCGTCTGGGGCGAGGATACCTGGACGATGCGTCCGACCCCGAGTCCCTCGAGGCCGGGGAGGGTCTCGTGTTGGAAGGGCATGAGCTCCCTAAGGGCCGGCGCCAGTCGGAACCCCTCGAGGTCCAACCCCTGTCGCAGATAACCCAGGGCGTGCTCCTTGAGCCCGGTGGCCATGATGGGGGAATGCACCGGGAGGATATACAGAACACTGGACTCGAGCTCCTCCGGGGGAGCAGCTACATAACGTACCTCTTTCACCCCCGGCGGGAGGCGCCCTTCTGCCCCTCGGGCCTCTTCCAGGACCGCGAGCATCGGCTCGATAGGTGTGACGAGGCCCAAAGGGTGCTCCGGCTCCGCCGCCCACAGCGCCGCCCGGGAAAGGGCTCCGGCGAGCCGCCCCTCGAGGTAGATCGGACTTCCCGACATCCCCTGAGCGATCCCACCGGAGCGCTTTATGGCATCGCCGCTGGCGCGGATCACGATGAAGTCGTTGGCCGTGCCCGGCTCGTCGATCACCCCCACGACCTCCACCTGGAAACGGGAAATTTCCCCACCGGCCACCACGGTAAGCCCGTAGCCGGTCATCCCCGGGACGACCTGGGAGAAGGGAAGATACTCTACCCCCAGGGCCATCACCCCGAAGAAAAGCGCCCAAAGCACCGGTATCTTTCGCATCAAGGACCTCCTTCCACAGCCTTGCGCACCGCCAACGCTGCCCCCTCCTCCATGGTCTCCACCGGGGAGAGGCCGGCCCGGCGGAGTATCTCCACTCCGGCCTCTTGGTTGGTCCCCACCAACCTTACGACGATGGGGATCTCCGCGCCGGAGGCGGCCTCCACCAGTCCTTGGGCCACCTCGTCACAACGGGTTATCCCCCCGAAGACGTTGACGAACAGGGACTTGGGATGACGATCCCGGAGGACGAGCTCCACCGCCCGCCGCACCCTCTCGGCCCGGGCCCCGCCACCGATGTCCAAGAAACACGCCGGTTTCCCGCCGGCCTGGACCACGAGGTCCAACGTGGCCATCACCAGCCCGGCCCCGTTCCCGATGACCCCGATATCGCCCTCTAAGGGAACATAGGAGAAGCCGGCCTCGCGGGCCTCCCGCTCACCGGGTCCGAGCTCCTCCTGGAAGCGGGAGAACTTTGGATCCGGGGAGTGGTCTTCGTCGATGATCACCTTGGCATCCAGGGCAACAAGACCTTCCGAGGTCTCGGCCAAAGGGTTTATCTCCACTAGGGTGGCTTCATAGTCCCGGAAGAGTCTGTAGAGCTTCCCGGCGATTTCCATGAGCCCCGACCGCATTCCCCGGGGCGCGGCCGAAAGGAGCCGCCGCAATCTGAAGCCGGAGGGTCCCTCCAGAGGCGGGATATGCTCCCGGAAAACCGCCTCCGGCCTCGCCCGGGCCACCTCCTCGATCTCCACGCCCCCCTCGGGAGAGTAGATGAATACCGGCATCCTGCGGGAGCGGTCTATGGTAAGTCCCAGATAATGCTCGGAGCGCACCTCCACCCTCTCCACCACCAGGAGCCGCTGCACCACTGCCCCGCGTATCTCCTTCCCCAAAAGGGACGCTGCCGCCTCTCTGGCTTCCAAGGGGGTCGCGGCGGCCACCACCCCGCCGGCCTTCCCCCGGCCCCCCACAGGCACCTGGGCCTTGAGGACCACCGGCCGTCCTAGGGACGATGTTATCTCCTCGGCCCGTTCCGGGTTTTCAGCTAGATCCCCGGCCGGGACCGGGATCCCGTACTCCCGGAAAAGTTCCCGCCCTTGCCATTCGAGAAGCTTCATCCCAACGCAAGGATATCCCCTTCCCGGATCCTCACCAAGGTCCTGGAGCAACCAAATCCTTTCC
>CAYTCK010000011.1:0-20507 GCA_964436445.1 uncultured Thermotogaceae bacterium
TCGGAGGGGTGCTGGAGCGGACGAACAGGCACGCCTGGAGAGCGTGTGCGCCCCAGAAGGGCGCCGTGGGTTCGAATCCCACCCCCTCCGCCAGGCCCGTGCACGGTGGGGGGTTAGCGGTCCCCTGTACCCAAAACCCGCTATACGTGGGGCCGATGGGCCTCCCGAGAGGTCCGGAGGCGGAAGCGAGCCGGGTGCGGAGGCGTTGATGGCCGAGCCCCCTACGACACATGCCGGCGAACCCCGCCAGGCCCGGAAGGGAGCAACGGTAAGCCGGCCTCTGTGGGTGATAGGGGATCACTTGGCCTGAGCCGAAGGCCCGGAAGCGCCCGTTGAAGGACCCCGACGGAGGTCCGCACGGGCTTTTCCGTTTGTCTCTTCATCCGAAAGGGCCATTCCCGCCGCCTTCTTGAGGAGCTTCACCTCCTTCCCGCTCAGGGGCCGGAGCTCCCCCGGACGGAGGGTCCCCAAACCTAAGGGCCCGATATGAGTCCTGAGGAGCCTTTCCACCCGATAACCCAGCCTGGAAAGGGCACGCCGGATCTCCCGCTTGCGGCCCTCACATATGACGATCTCCACTCCCTTTTTCCCACGTCTTCTCACACTCAACGGCTGGAAGGGGCCGTCATCAAGCTGTATCCCCCGGCGGAGCCTCTCCAAATCATTTCCCCGCAGAGGCCGGTCCAGGGTGACACGATAACGTTTAGGGATGCGAAAGCGGGGGTGGGTGAGCCTGAAGGCGAGGGTCCCGTCATCGGTGAGGAGGATAAGTCCCTCAGAATCCCTATCCAGGCGCCCCACAGGGAAAAGCCTGAGCCCCGGTGGGATGTATTCGGCGAGGGTCCTGTGAGCATGGGGATCGGCCAGGGTGCTCACCACCCCTCGAGGCTTGTAAAGCTTGAAGTAGTGTTTTCCCGAGGGCAAGGTGAGGCGTCTCCCACGAATTTCAACCGTGTCCATCCCGGGATCCACATGGAACCAAGGCTCCCTGATCACCTTTCCGTTCACCCGGACCATCCCCTCCCTGATGAGGGCATCGGCCCCCCGACGGGATGCCACCCCCGCGGCCTGGAGGAACTTGTTGAGCCGCATCGCTACTTCTTGAGTTCCCTGCCCACCTCTCTCTCCACCGAGCGAACCTTGCTCTCGATGAGTCCAGTGCGGCCCCGGCGATCATCGATCACGATCCGTGTGATGACCCTGGGTGCCACTTCCCCCACGGCCTGGTGACAGCGCCTGATGAGCTCTAACACCTCGTTCCATTCCCCCTCGACGATGGTGCCCATGGGAGTGAACTTGTAGGGGAGACCACTTTTATCAACGATCTCCAGAGCTCTGGCAACGTACTTCGCCAAACTCTCCCCAACCCCTAAGGGAAGCACGCTGAACTCTGCAATCATCCCCGACCACCTCCAAATTATTATCGCTGGCCAGCGCTCCCGTTGACGGCTGGGTGGCCCTGATCGTATATAAGGTAATGATGAGGAAAGTTACTGATCCCGTCGTTGATATGTTGCGGGACGGGTATTATTTTCCCGGTGGGGTTTAGTGTGACCTCGTAAGAGGTCGCATTAGACCCCTGGAGGTCGGGGCCGGAAGGCCCCGACCTTTTTTGTTGGGGGTGGCGAATGCTGGAGGAGTTGCGTAGGGAGCTGGAGGAGATCGACCGGGAGATCCTCGCCCTTATCTCCCGCCGCGCCGAGGTCGCCCTGCGTATCGGCCGCGTGAAGGCACAAAATGGCATCCCCTTACATCTTCCCCAGCGCGAGGAGGAGGTGATCGCCCAGGTCGTGCGGGCGAACCCCGGCCCCCTGGGGCCGAAGGCGGTGGAGCGGATCTTCCGGCGGATCGTCGCCGAGACCCGCCGGCTTGAGGAGGAGGTGGTTCGGGATGATCGTGGTGATGCGCCCCGGGGCAACACAGGAACAGATTGAAGCGGTGACCGAGCGGCTGCTTACCTTGGGGTTCAAGGTCCACGCTTCCCGCGGGGTGGACTACACCATCCTGGGCGCCATCGGCGACAAGCGGGGGGTCGATCCCCGGGAGCTGGAGGTGTTGGATGGGGTTCAGCGGGTAGTCGAGGTCAGCGTCCCCTACAAGCTGGCGAGCCGGGCCTTCCACCCCCTGGATTCGGTGGTCGAGGTGGGGGACATCGCCATCGGGGGGGAGGGGATCGCGGTGATGGCCGGGCCGTGTGCGGTGGAGAGCGCGGAGCAGATCAACACCATCGCCGCGGCTGTGGCCCGGGCAGGCGCCCGGATCCTGCGGGGTGGGGCGTTCAAGCCCCGTACCTCCCCTTACAGCTTCCAGGGCCTGGGGGAGGAAGGGCTGGTGCTCCTACGGGAAGCGGCCGATGCACACGGGATGCTCGTCGTCACCGAAGCGATGGACGCATCCCAGGTGGAGATCGTCGCCCGCTACGCGGACATCATTCAGATCGGCGCCCGGAACATGCAGAACTTCGTCCTCCTGCGGGAGGTGGGGAGGGCCGAGAAACCCATCCTCCTCAAACGCGGCTTCTCCGCCACCATCAAGGAGTTCCTCATGGCCGCGGAGTACATCATGTCCGAGGGAAACGAGCGGGTGATCCTGTGTGAGCGGGGGATACGCACCTTCTCCGACTTCACCCGCTTCACCCTGGATCTCGCCGCGGTGCCCGTTTTGAAGCGGGAGACGCACCTCCCGGTGATCGTGGATCCCAGCCACGCCACCGGGCGGCGGGACATGGTGATCCCCATGGCCCGGGCCGCCGTCGCCGCCGGGGCGGACGGGGTGATGGTGGAGGTCCATCATCGCCCGGAGGAGGCCCTGAGCGACGGGCCCCAGGCGTTGTTGCCGGAGCAGTTCGAGAGGCTCATGCGGGAGCTGGATGCCATCGCCCGTACCATCGGCCGCCGCCTCGAGGGGAGAGGGGACCATGGACCCGGGGTTTCCGCGTAAGATCACGATCGTTGGGCTCGGGCTGATGGGGGGCTCCCTGGCCCTGGCTACCCGTTCCGTCCAGCCTGGGGTGGAGGTAATAGGAGTGGATTTCCCCGAGACCCTGGAACTCGCTCAGGGCAAAGGAGCCATCGACCGCGGTTTCCCGCCCGAGGACATCCCGCGGGCCGTCAGGGACGCGGACATCGTGTTCCTGGCCACCCCGATCCGAACGATCATCGAGCTCATCCCCCATGTAGCCCGACACATGCAGACGGGGGCGATCCTCACCGATCTCGGCTCCACCAAAGCGGAGATCTGTTGGGCCGCCCGGCGACATGTCCCGCCGGGGGTTCGTTTCGTAGGTGGGCACCCCCTCACTGGAGCCGAAGGGAAGGGATTCAAGGTCGCCGATCCGTTTCTCTTCCAGAACGCCCTCTATGTTCTCACCCCTCTACCGGAGAGCCGGGAGGCGGTGCCGGCTTTGAGTCGGTTCCTCAGGGCGTTGGGAGCGATCGTGGTGGAGATGGAACCGGAGGCCCACGACGAGGTGGCAGCCTACGTGAGCCACCTGCCACAGCTCATCGCCGTGGCCCTGGTGAATCTCGTGGGACGACGGGAGGGGTTTCTGGAATTCGCCGCCGGGGGCTTCCGCGACCTCACCCGCATCGCCTCCTCGCCCTACGGGATCTGGGGGGATATCCTGGGGACAAATGCGGGCAAGGTGGTGGCAGCCCTGGAGGACTTCATCGCCGAGCTCTCCCGGATGAAGCGGAATCTCGGCCGCGGATTGAGGGAGGAGTTCGCCCGCGCCAACCGCATCCGGGCCGCTATCCCCCGCCGGGCCAAGGGCTTCCTGAGGGAATACCCAAGCATCAAGGTGATGATCCCCGACCGGCCCGGGAGTCTGGCCGCGGTGGCGGGTGTCCTGGGACGCGCTGGGATCAACATCAAGGACGTGGAGCTCCTGCGGGTGCGCGAGGATACCGGGGGGACGTTCCGGATCTACCTCAAATCCATCGAGGAGGCCGAACGGGCGGTGGGAGTACTGAGGGAGCACGGCCACGAAGCGGAGGTGGTGGAGTGATGGAGGCGCGCGTGCGGGGGGCGACGGCGATCGGCGGGGAGGTGCGGGTCCCGGGGGATAAATCCATCTCCCACCGCGCCCTCATCCTGGGAGCATTGGCCCACGGGGAGATGGAGATCCAGGGCATCTCCCCCGCCGCCGATGTGGAGAGCACCGCCCGATGCCTCCGGGCATTGGGGGTGAGGATCTCCCGTGACGGTGGGGTAACCCTCGTCGAGGGAAGGGGGCCGGAAGGGCTCTCCCCACCACGTGTCCCCCTCGATTGCGGCAACTCCGGGACCACCATGCGGCTCCTGGCGGGGGTCCTCGCGGGAAGGCCTTTCGAGTCCGTGCTCGTGGGCGACGAGTCCCTCTCCCGCCGCCCCATGCGGCGGATCATCGAGCCCCTGTCCCGGATGGGTGCCGAGATTTCAGCCCGCGACGGCAACTTCCCCCCCTTGCGGATCCGGGGTGGGGAGTTGCGGGGGATCTCCTACGCGCTCCCAGTGGCCAGCGCCCAGGTGAAGTCCGCTGTCCTCCTCGCTGGCCTCCAGGCCGCGGGGGATACGGAGGTGGTGGAGCCGGCGCCCTCACGGGACCACACCGAGCGGATGCTCGCGTATCTCGGGGCCCCGATCGAGGTGGAGGGCCGGCGTATCCGGGTGCGCGCGGGGGAACTCCGGGCGAGGCCCATCGCGGTCCCCGGGGATTTCTCATCCGCGGCGTACTTGATCGCCGCGTGCGCCGCCCGTCCCGGTTGCACGCTCCTCGTGCGCGACGTGGGGGTGAACCCCACTCGCACGGGCTTCCTGGACGTCCTCGGGGAGATGGGGGCCGAGGTAATCGCCCTGGACGAGCGCAAGATGAACGGCGAGCCGGTGGCGGACCTCCTCGTCCGGGGCCGGGAGCTCCGCGCGGCCGAGGTCGGCGGGGAGCTCGTGCCGCGGCTCATCGATGAGCTCCCCCTCCTCGCCGTGCTCGCTACCCAAGCAGAGGGCACTACCGTGATCCGGGACGCCGGGGAACTGCGGGTCAAGGAGTCCGACCGCATCGCCGCCATGGCGGGGAACCTCCGGCGCCTGGGAGCGGAGGTGCGGGAGTTCCCGGACGGGATGGAGATCCGGGGGCCGTGCCGATTGCGGGGGGCGAGGCTCTCAGGGTTCCGGGACCACCGGATCGTCATGGCCTGTGCTGTGGCGGGGCTTTACGCCTCGGGGGAGACGGCCATCGAGGGTGCGGAGTGGGCCGCGATCTCCTTCCCCGGCTTCTTCCGTGTCCTGGAGGGGATCCGCCGTGACGGATAGCCGGACGAGGCTCCTCGGGCTCATCGGGGACCCGGTGGAACACTCCCTCTCCCCACGGCTCCACTCGTTCCTCCTCGGGCGGGCCGGGCTCAACTACAGTTACCTTGCCTTCAGGGTGCCCCGGGAGTCGCTGGCCGCCGCCCTCGAGGGCATGCGGGCCCTGGGGATCCGGGGGCTGAACGTGACCATCCCCCACAAGGAAGCCGTTGTCCCGCTGCTCGATGGGCTTTCCCCCGGGGCCGAAGCGGTAGGGGCCGTGAACACCATCGTCAACACAGGGGGCCGCCTCATCGGCCACAACACGGATATCGAGGGGTTCCTGGCGCCGCTTGCGGTCCGGGGGATCGCCGTGCGGGGGAAAAAGGCGGTGGTGGTGGGGGCGGGGGGTGCCGCGGCCGCGGTGGCGTACGCGCTCCTTGCCGCGGGCGCGGAGGTCGCCATCGCCAACCGCACCCCCGAGCGTGCCCGGGCCCTCGCTCGCAGGCTCTCCCGCGCCGGGGCGGCGGAGGCCGCGGGGACGGAGGCCCTCCCGGCGCTCCTTCCGCAGGCGGACATCTTGGTGAACGCCACCCCGGTGGGGATGTGGCCCCGAACGGACGGGATCCCGGTTCCCCCGGAGCTCATCCACGAGGGCCTCCTCGTCTACGACCTCGTCTACGTCCCGTCTGAGACCCGGCTCCTGGCGGAGGCGCGGGCCCGGGGGGCCGAGGCGATCGGTGGGCTCGAGATGCTCGTGCGGCAGGGGGTGAGGGCGCTGGAGCTCTGGACCGGCCACCGGTTCGGGGAGGAGGACGTCCGGGCGGCGCTTGCGCACCTGCGGGGGGAGGCCAGGGATGGGTAGGTTGCGGTGGCTCACGGCGGGGGAGTCCCACGGCCCGGCGCTGGTGGCGATCCTGGAGGGGATCCCGGCGGGGCTCCCCCTTTCCCCGGACGATATCGACCGGGAGCTCTCCCGTCGCCAGCGGGGGCACGGTCGCGGTGGCCGGATGGCGATCGAGCGCGACAGAGCGGAGGTCATCGCCGGGGTGCGATGGGGGCGGACCACGGGAGCCCCCATCGCGGTAAGGATCGCGAACCGGGATTGGGAGAACTGGCGGGGCATCATGGACCCGTTCGGGACACCCCCGGCCGGTTACCGCCCGGTGACGGTGCCCCGCCCCGGCCACGCCGACCTCGCCGGCCACCTGAAGTACGGCCACCAGGACCTGCGCGATGTCATCGAGCGCTCAAGCGCCCGGGAGACCGCGGCGCGGGTGGCCCTAGGGGCGATCGCCAAGCGGCTGCTGCGGGAGATCGGGGTGGGGATCGCGAGCCACGTGGTCTCCATCCACACCGCGCGGGCCGAGGTGGACCCCCTCGCCCTGGGGCTTCCCCCTGAGGAGATCAACGCCCGGGCCGACCGATCCCCGGTGAGGTGTCTGGATCCCGAAGCCGAACGGGAGATGGTGGCCCGGATCGACGCCGCCCGGGCCGCGGGGGACACGGTGGGCGGCGTGTTCGAGGTGATCGCGTTCGGGGTGCCCCCGGGACTGGGCTCTTACGTCCACTGGGACCTTCGGCTCGACGGGCGGCTCGCCCAAGCGCTCATGAGCATCCCGGCGATCAAGGGGGTGGAGGTGGGGCTCGGGTTCCAGGCCGCCTCCCGGCTCGGCTCCGAGGTCCACGACGAGATCCTCCCGGATAGGGAACGGGGCCACAGGCGGGCCACGAACCGCGCCGGTGGGCTCGAGGGGGGCGTGACGAACGGGGAGCCCCTTGTGCTCCGGGCTGCGATGAAGCCCATCCCTACCCTGACCAAACCCCTGCGCTCCGTGGACTTGGAAACGGGGGAGGAGACGAGCGCCCACCGGGAGCGCTCCGACGTATGCGCGGTCCCCGCCGCCTCGGTGGTGGGCGAGGCCATGGTGGCGTTGGTGCTTGCGGACGCTCTTCTCGAGCGGTTCGGTGGCGACTCCCTCGGGGCGTTGGTGCGGAACGTGGCCGCGTCCCGGGGGTAAAATGGGACATGGCGCTTGACTCGGGTGAGCTCAGGGAGTGGATCCGCCGCCAGGGGCAGGTATTGGGTCCGGAATTCCTACGGGTAGACGGCTTCCTCAACCATCGGATCGCTCCCGCGTTCGTGGCGCTAGCCGGGGAGGGGATCGCTAAGGCCTTCGCCGACCGCGGCGTCACCACTGTCCTCACCGCGGAGGCGGCGGGAAACGTGATCGCCTACGAGGTGGCGCGACGGCTCGGGGCCGTGGCACTTTACGCCAAGAAGGGGCGTGCTGCCACCATGGCTGATCCCCTCGTGCGCCGTGTTCCCTCCCCCACCAAGGGAGGGGAGACGGAGCTCGCGGTATCCCGGGACTACCTGGGACCCGGGGAGAGGGTCCTGGTGGTGGACGACTTCCTCTATCGCGGCCTCACCAGCGCTGCGCTGGCGGAGATGACGCTGGAGGCAGGGGCCGAGCTCGTGGGTTTTGCGTTCGTGATCGAGAAGTGCTTCGGCGGGGGCCGGGAGCTCCTCGGCCGGTTCGGGGTGCCCGTGGTATCCCTCGTATCCATCGAGCACATGGATCCCACCACCGGGGAAATCGTCTTCGGGGATTGAGGCCTGGGCCATGGGCGTGGTCGTCCTCGATTTCGGCTCCCAGTACACCCACCTCATCCTCCGGCGCCTCCGGGAACTGGGGGCCTCTGCGGAGGTCCTCCCGGGCGGCTCCCCCTGGGAGGAGATCGCGGCCAGGCGGCCCGCGGCGGTGATCCTCTCGGGGGGACCGGCCTCGGTCCACGACCCCGACGCGCCCCGCCCTGATCCACGCCTCCTCTCCTCCGGACTGCCCGTCCTCGGGATCTGCTACGGCATGCAACTTTTGGCCCACCTCCTCGGCGGGGAAGTGGCGCGCTCCGATCGCCGCGAGTACGGCCGGGCCCGCCTCTCCTGGTATGAGGGCCCCCTCTTCCGCGGCCTCTCGGGGGAACTCGAGGTCTGGATGTCACATTCCGATGCGGTGGCCTCCCCTCCGCCCGGCTGGCGGACGGTGGCGGGGACCGAGGAGTGTCCCGTGGCCGCCATGGCCTCGCCGGACGGGAGGAGCTTCGGGGTACAGTTCCACCCGGAGGTCGCCCACACGCCCCAAGGGAAGGAGATCCTGGCGAACTTCCTCGACCTCGCCGGAGTCCCGCGCGACCGCACCCCGGAGGCGGTGCTTGCCCGCCTCGTGGCGGAGGTGCGGGAACGGGTCGGGAGCGACCGGGTGCTCCTGGGGGTCTCCGGGGGAGTGGACTCCTGCACCCTGGCCCTGCTCCTGGCCAAGGCCGGGGTGGCTCACCTGGCGGTGTTCGTGGACCACGGGCTCCTGCGGGAGGGGGAGCGGGAAGAGGTGGAGCGGGCCCTGCGTCCCCTGGGGGTGAACCTGCGGGTGGTGGACGCGGGGGATCGTTTCCTCTCCGCCCTGAGAGGGGTGACCGACCCCGAGGAGAAACGACGGATCATCGGCCGGGAATTCATTAGGGTCTTCGAGGAAGTGGCCCGAGAGGAGGGTCCCTTCCGGTATCTAGCCCAGGGGACGCTCTACCCCGACGTGATCGAGTCCGCCGGTGGGCACGGGGCCGCGCGCATCAAGAGCCACCACAACGTGGGCGCGCTTCCGGACCGGCTCGGGTTCGAACTTCTGGAGCCGTTTCGGGACCTGTTCAAAGACGAGGTCAGGGATATCGCGCGGCTCCTGGGATTGCCGGACACGATCCGACTGCGCCACCCGTTCCCCGGTCCGGGGCTCGCGGTGCGGATCCTCGGGGAGGTGACCGCCGAGAGGCTCCGGGTGCTCAGGCGTGCCGACGCCATCTTCATCCGTGCCCTGCGGGAGGCGGGTCTCTATGGGACCGTGTGGCAGGCGTTCCCCGTCCTCATCCCTTTGCGAACTGTGGGGGTCGTAGGGGACGCGCGCCGCTACGGCTACGTGGTGGCACTGCGGGCGGTGACGAGCGTGGACGGGATGACCGCCGACTGGGCGCGGCTCCCGCACGGGTTCCTGGACGAGGTGGCCCGCCGCATCACCCAGCGGGTCCCCGAGGTGGGCCGGGTGGTCTACGATATCACCAGCAAGCCCCCGGCGACCATCGAGTGGGAGTGAGGGTTCAGCAAGTCATGCGGGGGTAGCTCCCCAGGATCCGAAGGAAGCTGCTCCTCCCCCGGAGCTCCTCCAGGGCCTCCCGGGTGCTTCCGAGGAAGTCTAAGTAGAAGAGGTACGCCCAGCGTCGCTTCCTCAGGGGGCGGGATTCGATCTTGGTGAGGTCGATCCCCCGCACGGCGAAGGGCTTGAGACAGCAGCAGAGCGCCCCCGGGACGTTCTCCACGGAGAACAGGATCGAGGTCTTAGCCAGCCCTCGGGAACCACGGGCTCCCGCCCCAGGAGGAGGAACCGGGTGTAGTTCTCCGGCGAGTCCGCGAGGTCCTCGGCGAGGACCGCCATCCCGTGGATCTCCGCGGCCCGCTAGCCCGCGATTGCCACCTCAACCACGGAGCCCCTCCAGCGTCGCCGCTATCCGGGAGATCGCCTCGACGAGACGCTCCTGGGGGCAGGTGAGGGAGATCCGGACGCGCCCCGGCCACCCGAACGCCTCCCCCGGGACCACCGCCACGTGGGCCTCCTCGAGGAGCGTCCGCGCCAGGGCCACGGTGTCGCCCCCCAGGTAGCGGGAGACGTCGGGGAAGAGATAGAAAGCCCCTTCCGGGACGGGGCATTCCACTCCCGGGATGCGGTTCAGGGCCTCCGCCGCGAGATCCCTCCTCCGACGGAGCTCCGCCACCATCCTTCGCACCCCGTCCCAGGGCTCCTCCAGGGCCACGAGGGCGGCGTACTGGGAGATGGACGCCGGATGGGTGATGGAATGGGACTGGATCGCGGTGACAGCCCGGATCACCTCCCGGGGGCCCAACGCCCATCCGATCCGCCATCCGGGCATGGCGTGGCTCTTGGAGAGCGATCCCACCACGATCACGTGTTCGTCCTTGAGGGGCGCGGCGGAGAACGGGCCCCGCTCGTAGACGATCGCCTCGTACGCCTCGTCGAAGATCACGTAGAAGTCGTGTGCCCTGGCGAGCTCCACCAGCGCCTCGAGCTCACTGGGATCGAGAAGGGCCCCGGTGGGGTTGCAGGGGGAGTTCACGATGAGGGCCTTTGTGCGCGGTCCGATCCGCTCCGCCACCGCCTCGGGCCGGAGATGAAACCCGTCGGCGGGGTCGGTAGGGACGAACACCGGTTCTGCGCCGCACAGCCGCACGACCTCGGGGTAGGTGACCCAGTAGGGTACCGGAATGAGCACTTCGTCCCCCTCGTCGAAAAGGGCCAAAGCCAACGAGAACAGGGCCTGCTTCGCCCCCACAGTGACGATTACCTCATCGGTCCCGTAGGGAACCCCGTAGTCCCGCCGGTAGCGGGCCACAATGGCCTCCCGGAGCTCGGGGATCCCCCCTGCCTGGGTGTATTTGGTGCGGCCGGCCTCGATGGCCGAGATCCCGGCCCGGCGCACGGGTTCAGGGGTGTCGAAATCCGGCTCCCCGGGGCCGAGGTCGATCACGTCGGCCCCGGCCCGGCGGAGCTCCTCCGTCCGCCGGCGCACCTCCATGGTGGCCGACGGCGAGAGCCGTCCCATCCGCTCAGCCATCCCTCGCGGCACGCAGTACCTCCAACAGGCGTTCGATCCCCTCGAGATAGCTCCGATGGCCCTTCCCCGAGATCTGGGCGATGCATACGTCCCGGATCACCGAGATCCTCCGGAAGGGCTCGCGGGAGCCGATATCGGAGAGGTGCACCTCCACCGCCGGGATCCCCACCGCGGCGATGGCGTCCCGGAGGGCGTAGGAGTAATGGGTCAGGGCCCCGGGGTTGATCACGATCCCGTCCGCCCAGTGGCGGTGCTCGTGGATGAGGTCGATGAGGGTCCCCTCGTGGTTGGACTGGAAGATCCGCACCTCGGCCCCCCTTTCGGCGGCGAATTCCCTGATCTTTTCGTTCACCTCCTTGAGGGTCATCCGGCCGTAGATCTCCGGCTCCCGCTCCCCGAGGAGGTTGAGGTTCGGACCGTGAAGGACCAAGATTCGCGGCAGCTCCCTCATGGGCCTCTTTCCTGTAGGTCCCGGAGGTACTCCAGGGCAGCGAGGAGGTCCCCCTCGCCGATCCCCTCCGTCACAATCGCCTCCCCGATGCCCCTGAGGAGAACGTAGTGAAGCGTTCCCGCCACGATCTTCTTGTCGTGGCGCAGGTGCTCCAGAAACCTCTCCGCGAGGATATCCGGAATGGGGGGCTTGGGGAGCCGCACGAGGAGCATCTCGATGCGTGTCAGATCCCCCTTGTCGAGGAGCCCGCACCGCCACGACAACCACGCCGCCCCAACCATCCCCCACGCCACCGCCTCCCCGTGGAGGAAGTGGCCATATCCCGTGGCCGCCTCCAGGGCGTGGGCGATGGTGTGGCCGAAGTTGAGGATCCGCCTGTGCCCCCGTTCCCGCTCGTCCCGGGAGACGACCGCGGCCTTCACCCGGCACGCAGCCTCGATGGCCCCCTCGAGGGGATCGAGGTCCCCGCGGAGCAGCTCCTCCCACTTCGCCTCGAGCAGCGAAAAGAGAGCGGGATCGGCGATCAAGGCGGCCTTCACCACCTCGGCGAGCCCCGCGTGGAGCTCCCGCGGAGGGAGGGTCGCGAGGACCTCGGGGTCGGCGAGGACGAACTCCGGCTGCCAGAAGGCCCCGATGAGGTTCTTCCCCGCTGGGTGGTTCACGCCGGTCTTGCCGCCCACCGAGGAGTCCACCTGGGCGAGCAGGGTGGTGGGAACCTGGATCCAGGGGAGGCCGCGGAGGTAGGTGGCGGCCACGAACCCCGCGACGTCCCCCACCACCCCGCCCCCCAGCGCGCAGATCCCACATCCCCGGTCGAATTCCCTCCGGATCAGCTCATCGTAGAGGTTGCGTACCGTGTCGAGGTTTTTGGAGCCCTCGCCCGGTGGGATCACGAGGAGCTCCGGCGCGAACCCCTCCCTCCGTAGGGACTCCAGGGCCGCGTGTCCGTATAGCCCCGCCACCGCCTCGTCGGTGATCACCGCCACCCGCCGCGGGAACCCGTGCTCCACGGCGATCCGACCGAGCTCCGCCAGGGACCCCCGGCCGATGTATACAGGATAGCCCCGTTCCTCGGCCGGGAGCGTAACCTCAACGGTCCGCATCCCCTAGCCTCTCCAGGATCTCCCCCATGATCTCCTCGGGGGACCGACCCCGGCATTCTATCACGATGTGGGCCTCGAGATACCGGGGTTCCCGGAGCTCAAGGAGCTCCCTGATCCTCCGGAGCCGTCCCTCGCCCGTGTATCCGGAGAGGAGGGGCCTCGTCCCGTCGTCCGCCAGGCGCGCAGCGATGGTCTCGGGGGATTCCCGCAGGTACACGGTGATCCCGCTTTCCCGGAGCGCACGCCAATTCCCTTCGTCCATGGGGGCGCCGCCCCCCAGGGCCACCACCGTTCCCCGCTTGCGGCAGATCTCGCCGATCACCTCACGCTCCCACTGCCGGAACCGCTCTTCCCCGAACCGGGCGAAGATCTCGGGGATGGACATGCCCGCCCGCTGCTCGACGAGCGCGTCGGTGTCCAAGAAGCCCATCCCGAGGCGTTCCGCCAGGAGCCGTCCCACCGTGGACTTTCCCGCCCCCATGAACCCGATGAGGTAGATGTTCCTCATGCTGGACCTCTCCCCTCTCAACCCTATTGGCACGGATTGGCCTTGTCTACAGCTTCTCCTGCGGGGGAATAAGCCCGGGACGCGGTGGGACTTTTCGGCACTGTACGCGTGTCCCCGAGCGTATCCATCCACCAGCCCGGTGGGGAGGGACTGGCTGGGATGAGGGACAGGGACTATACTGGATCTCGCAATGACCCTCGCCTTGATCGGCCTCATTTTGGGCGGCGTGCCGGCATGGGCCCAGGGAACGGGGAGTGATGTGGGAAGCCAACTCCTTTCCTTCCTCGATTCCCTGGCGAACCTTATCGGCACCGGGCTCGCGAAACTCATCAACTTGGTCCTCCCCGGGAGCGTGGCCCCGGAGTTGGTGAAACCCCTGGGGTACCTCGGCCTGCTCACCTTGACCCTCCTCCTCTTCGGCCTCCTGGAGGCCGCCCGTCGGGTGATCTGGCTCGTGGTGGGGATCGGCTGGATCCTCATGTTGGCCCGGATCCTGCTTCAGGCTTTCCACGGCAAAGGCTAAGACTCGTGTGGCGAATGGGTTACGTCAAGTTCCTGGGGACGGCCGGGGCTCGCTTTGTAGTGGCCAAGCAGCTTCGTTACTCCGCCGGTACGTGGATCGAACTCGACGGTACCCAGATCCTCTTGGATCCAGGCCCCGGGACCCTGCTTCGGGCCCGGAGGTCTCGGCCCCCTTTAGAGCCGGAGAAACTCACGGCGATCGTCCTCACCCACAAGCACCTGGACCATTCCACCGATGTGAACATCATGCTGGAGGCGATGGCCGGGGGAAGGGGCCGCAGGGGAACCCTCCTCGCCCCCTGGGATGCCCTGGAGGGGGAGGATCCAGTGGTCCTGAAGTACGTCCGCAGGTATCCCCAGGAGATCATCACCCTCTCCGAAGGTGGGGTCCACCGTGTGGGGAACCTGGAGGTGCGGGCGGTGAAGCATCGCCACGGCCAGGTGGAGACCTATGGGGTGATCCTCTCCGGCGAGGAGGGACGGCTGGGGTTCGTCGTGGATACCGCCTACTTCCCAGAATTGGGGGAGTTATATGCGGGCTGCGATCTTTTGGTGTTGAACGTGGTGCGTCGGGAGGTGAGTCCGGGGATCGACCACCTTTCCCTTCCCGAGGCCGCCCAGGTCATCGCCATGGCCAAGCCGCGGCTCGCGGTTCTCACCCACTTCGGGATGACCATGCTCCGGGCTGATCCCCGCCGCCAGGCGGAGCGCCTCTCCCGGGAGCTGGGGATAAAGGTCCTGGCCGCAGCCGACGGGATGACCCTTCCTGCCGCCGAGTGGAGGAAGGACTAGGGTGTGTTCGCAATATTGATAAGGTTTTTTCAGCACTATGGCTAGAAGGGACCCAACAGCCTATGATCACCGAACCATCTCCTATGGGAGGGAATGAGCCCTGGCAGGCGGTGACCAGCGGTTTTTGTCGTTGGGGGGAGTGAGGATCTGGGGCCGGATACTTGTCGAGCTTCGGGGGCATGGGGGTACGTCCAAGAGCTGATGGACAGTTCCGGTGGTATGGAAACCAATGTGGGTGATCGCCACTATCTTGCTATGGCCTCGGTTTAAAAACACACTCTAGAGGAGGAATGAGCGGAAAAGTTGTGTTGGACGGTCAGAACCTCACCCTTGGGGATTCCGAGAGGGTGATCTTTGAGGGGGCGCAGGTGGAGGCCTCACCGGATGCTATACGGATGGTGGAGCTCTCCCATCGGGCCTTGATCCGTGTCCTTGAGGACGATCGTCCCGTATACGGGGTGAACACGGGGCTGGGGAAGCTCTCGGCGACGCGGGTTCCCCGGGAGGAGTTGGAAAGACTCCAGGTGAACTTGGTCCGTTCCCATGCCGCCGGGGTAGGGAACCCCCTGCCGGAGGAGGCCGTGCGGGGGATCCTCCTCTTCCGGGCTAATTCCCTCCTGAAGGGGTACTCAGGTGTGCGTCCGGAGCTTGTCTCCCTCCTCATCCAAATGCTGAATCGAGGTGTCCATCCCGTGATCCCGGAGCAGGGGTCAGTGGGCTCCTCCGGGGATCTCGTGCCCCTGGGGCACTTGGGGCTAGTGGTGATCGGCGAGGGGGAGGCCTTCTACCGCGGGGAGAGGCTCCCAGGAAGGGTCGCCTTAGAACGGGCCGGCCTAGCTCCTTTGAAACTCTTCCCGAAGGAAGGGCTGGCGCTCCTCAACGGGACAGCCTACATGCTCTCCTTGATCTTCCTCGCATATGTCCTCGGCAGGCGAGCCTTCGCTGCCGCTCTGGTGTCCACGGCCCTCGTCTTCCAAGCTCTGCGGGGCCACACCGACCCCCTTGAGGAGCGCATCCAAAACGTCCGGCCCCACCCCGGCCAGCGGGAAGTGGCCACCTGTCTGAGGGAGCTTCTAGAGGGGAGTGGCCTCACGGACACCTATTCCGGGGATGTCCAGGACCCCTATTCCCTGAGATGTTCCCCCCAGATCCTGGGAGCGGTCTTGGAAGCCTTCTGGATGGTGGAGGAGAGGATCCGAGTGGAGATGAACTCCGCCACCGATAACCCCCTGATCTTCCCCGATGGGGTCGTGCTCTCGGGGGGAAACTTCCACGGGGAGATCCTGGCCCTGGTGGCGGAGATCCTGGCCGTGGCGCTGAGCGAGCTCGCGGCGAGTTGTGAGCGGCGGATTTCCCTTCTCCTTTCGGCACCCGATCGGGGACTTCCGCTTTTCCTTTCGCCGGAAGGGGGGGTGAACTCCGGCCTCATGCTCCTCCAGTACACAGCCGCATCTTTGGTGGCAGAGAACAAAGTCCTAGCCCATCCCGCGGCGGTGGACTCCATTCCCACCTCCGCGGGCAAGGAGGACCACAATTCCTTCGGTGCCACCTCCGCCTGGAAGCTCAAAAAGATAGCGGAGAACGCCGTGAAGGCTGTAGCCCTGGAGCTTCTATGTGCCCGCTGGGCCGTGGAGTTCGCCGGCCCAGAGAAGCTCTCCCCGGCCACGAGGTCCCTTTACCTCAAGCTCGCGGGGATCGTGCCCCCACCGGGAGAGGACCGCTACCTTGGGGAGGCCCTGGAGGCCCTGATAAACTCGGTGAGGAAAGGAGAGATTGGTTATGGGATTTAAGGCCGGGATCGTGGCCGTGGTGGGGAGGACAAACGTGGGGAAATCCACGTTCATCAACTCCCTCATCGGCCGCAAGGTAGTCATCGTCTCCGATAGGCCCCAGACGACCCGCAATCGGATCCGCTGTATCCTGAATACCCCGGAGGCCCAGATCGTTTTCGTGGACACCCCGGGGCTGCACAGACCGGTGAACAAGCTCTCCGAGGCCCTGGTCAAGGAAGCTATGCGGGCCCTAGCTGGGATCGATGAACTGGTCTACATGACAGAGCCCACCGGGGGGATCGATCCCTTTGACGAGCAGGTGATGCCCAGGATAAAGGAGCTCCCCTGCCCCAAGATCCTGCTGGTGAATAAGATCGACCTCGCCAAGGGGAATCAGCTTCCCGAGACGCTCCTCGCCTATGATTCCCTGGGGATCTTTCAGGAGCTCGTTCCCATCTCCTGTACTCGGGGGAAGAACTTGGACCGGGCCCTGGAGGTGATCATCAGATATCTCCCCGAGGGGGAGCCTCTCTTCCCGGAGGAGATGCCCACGGACAAGCCCCTGGAGTTCATCGTAGCCGAGCTCATCCGGGAGAAGATCTATCACTTCACCTACCAAGAGATCCCCTACTCCACGGCGGTGGTGGTGGAGGAGATAAGGGAGCGCGAGGACAAACCTCTGATCGAGATCTATGCCACCATCTATGTCGCCAAGGACTCACAGAAAGGGATCATCATCGGAAGAGGGGGACAGCGTCTCAAGGAGATCGGCCGGGCCGCGAGGTTGGACATCGAGGCCCTGTTGGGCAAGAAGGTTTACCTCGCGCTGCAGGTGAGGGTGAAGAAGAACTGGACCGAGGACGAGGCCCTCATCTCTCAGTTTCTCTACGGACATGAATGAGATCACCATCCGCCCTTTGAGGTCTCCCAGGGAGCTGCGGCGGTGTGAGGCCCTGCAACGGGAGGTCTGGGGGATGCCCGAGCTGGAGGTGGTGCCGGATTACGTCCTGCTCACCGCCGCCGAGGGCGGAGGGGCGGTCCTGGGGGCCTTCGCCGGCGAGGAATTGGTGGGGTTCGTCCTCTCCTTCGTGGGCCTCTCCGGGGAAGGGGAGCTGCGCCACCTCTCCCTCATGGCCGGGGTAAAGGAGGAGTGGAGGGATAAAGGCCTCGGTTACAGGTTGAAACTGGCACAAAGGGAGCACGCACTACAACAGGGGATCGGGCTCATCACCTGGACCTTCGATCCCCTGGAGTCCCGCAACGCACACTTCAACCTGAACAAGCTGGGCGGGATCGCGCGGGAATACCTGCCGGAGTACTACGGGGAGCTGCGGGATGCCCGGAACCGAGGTCTCCCTGCGGACAGGCTCCTGTGCGAGTGGCACTTGAATTCCCCTAGAGTGGAGGCCCGGATCCGAGGTCAGCGGCCTGGGCTCCCCTCCGGTCCGGTGGTGAACCCCGGCGACGGGGAGAGACTTAGCCCCGTGCGGAAGGATCTGGAGGAACCGGTGGTCCTGGTGGAGATCCCGGCGGACCTCCAGGCCCTGAAGGCCCGTTCCCCAAAGCTTGCCCGGGAGTGGCGCTTCAGCTGCCGGGAAGCCCTCTCCCATTACCTCGGCGTGGGGTACGTGGTCACCGGTCTCCTGCGACGGGAGGGACGGAGCTTCCTCGTCCTGGAGAATCGGGATCCGGGGGAGATCCTCTCCGAGCCATGATCCCCTTGGAGCGCCTGCGGCTCATCGTCCTGAGACTCCCTTTGGTCCACCCCTTCCGCACGAGCTTCGGGGAGGAGCGGGAGAGGGAGGTCCTCCTCGTCTCCGTGGAGGGGGACGGGATGAAGGGGTGGGGAGAATGCGTGGCTTCCTCCGGACCTTGGTATTCCTATGAGACGGTGGGGACGGCGCTACACGTGATCCGGGATTTCATCGTCCCCCTCCTGAGAGAAGCCTCCCTTGAGACCCCGAGGGATTTCCCGACCCTCGTCGCTCCTATCCGGGGGCATCCCATGGCCAAGGCGGCTGTGGAGGCGGCCCTCTGGGACCTCTACTGCCGGCTCAAAGGGGTCCCGCTGTGGCGGGAGATCGGCGGCGTGCGGGAGGAGGTCGTCTCGGGGGTGAGCATCGGGATCCAGAGCTCCATCCCGGAGCTCCTCGAGAGGGTGCGGGGGTTCGTGGAACGGGGCTACCCCCGGGTTAAGCTCAAGGTGAAGCCGGGTTGGGACGTGCGGGTCCTGGAGGCCGTGCGGGAGGAGTTCCCGGGGATAAAGCTCCAGGTGGACGCGAACTGCGCCTATACGCCCGGGGATCCGGTCCTCTCCGAGTTCGATCGTTTCGGGCTCCTACTGTTGGAGCAACCCTTCCACCACGAGGACCTCCTGGACCACGCCCGCCTGGCTCGGGAGATCCGAACCCCGATCTGTTTGGACGAATCCATCACCTCACCCCACCGGGCGTGGGAAGCGCTGGAGCTCGGAGCGTGTTCGGTGATCAATATCAAACAGGGCCGGGTCGGGGGGCTCACGGCGGCCATGGAGATCCACGATCTCGCACAGGACCGGGGGATCCCGGTGTGGTGCGGGGGGATGTTGGAGACCGGGGTGGGCCGAGCCCTGAACGTGGCTTTGGCGACTCTGCCTAATTTTTCCCTCCCCAACGATATCTCCGCCAGTGAGCGCTACTTCTCCGTGGACATCGCCCATCCCCCGTTCGAGCTCACCCCGCGGGGGACGATCCCCGTTCCCCCTGGCCCGGGGATCGGCGTGGAGGTAGATGAGGCCCGGATCGAGGGGATGGCCCTGGAGCAGCTGGAGTTATCCTTGCGGGGGTGATACGGGTGCGTAAGAAGGAGCTCGCTGGCTACATCGATCACACGGTCCTGGGTCCTGCCACGTCCTCCGAGGACGTGGAACGGGTGTGTCAGGAGGCCAAAACGTATGGCTTCTACGGGGTCTGCATCCCGCCCACTTATGTGGCTCGGGCTCGGGAGCTCTTGCGGGATACGTCGGTGAAGGTGGTGACGGTGGTTGGGTTCCCCCACGGCCAGCACCTCCCGGAGGTGAAGGCCTTCGAGGCCAAGGTCGCCGTGGACCACGGGGCCGACGAGGTGGACATGGTGATCAACGTCGCCGCTCTCAAGGCCGGGGATTACCCCGCGGTGCTACAGGACATCCGCGCCGTCCGGGAGGCCATAGACAAGGCCCCAAAGAGAGTCATCCTCAAGGTGATCCTCGAGTGCGCCCTGCTCTCGGATGAGGAGAAGGTGGCAGGGGCGATCCTCGCCAAAGCAGCGGGAGCTGATTTCGTCAAGACTTCCACCGGCTTCGGTCCTGGAGGCGCCACGGTGGAGGACGTGAGGCTCCTGCGGCGGACGGTGGGGGAGGGGATGGGTGTCAAGGCTGCCGGGGGGATCCGGGATTACGAGACAGCGCTGCGGATGATCGAGGCCGGGGCTTCCCGGATAGGGGCCTCCCGGGGGGTCCAGATCATCCAAGGGGCCCCTGACTGATTTGGCCGTCCTTCAACGGGACCGGGGGGTGGTCCTTTCCACCCAGGACCTTAACGAGACGGACAGGCTAGCCCTCCTCCTCACCCGCAAGCGGGGGAAGCTCCCGGTACTCATGAAACGTGCCCGGCGGCTGGAGTCACCCTTTGGGGCCATCGTGGACGTCACCAGACATGTGGAGCTCATCTATTATCTGCGTTCCGGGCCGTATCTCCTGCGGGAAGCGGACCTCCTGGAGCGTTTCGTCCGGGTGGAGGGAGATCTGGGTGTTCTGGAAAAGGCCTTAAAGGGTCTGGCTTTCGTCCGGGATCTCCTGCCGGAGCGGGCCCCCGAGCCTGGCCTATATGAGCTCACACTGGACTTCCTGCGGGCCCTGGAAGCAGGGGTAGCCCCCGGGGTGGCCCTCATCTCCTACGAACTCAAGTCCCTGAGCCTCCTCGGTCACCGTCCCCATCTCGAAGGCTGTGTCTCATGCGGTGCGCAGGAACACCTCAGCTGGTCCCCGGAGAAAGGGGGGCTTCTGTGCCGTCGTTGCGGGGGGAGGGGAGAGGAAATCCCCCCGCCCCTCTGGCGGGGAATGCGCATGCTCCTCCGCCTGTCCTTGGACAACGCTGACAGGGTCCGCCTGTCCCCCCAACAGGTCCGGGAGGCGGAGGGGCTTCTCAGGGCCTTTCGTTTCCTGCACCTTCCCTCTTAAGCGGCGAAGGACCGAGGTCACCTCTTCAAGCCCTCCAAGTCTTTGGGGAAACAGCGATCGATCCTCCGCTCGGGGAATTCTCCAAAGAACCCCTCGCTCACCGCTCTTTTCCCAGATCACCTTCCAGCGAATCGCCTCCTCCATCTGCCAAAAAGAGAAGGCAGCCCTAGGCTGTACTGTTTCACAAAAGTGTTGACAGGTGGGGGTGGACAAACCGGCT